>NZ_JAAQQT010000534.1:0-39838 GCF_011742065.1 Aquabacterium sp. A08 | reverse complement strand
AAAGGCCTCTACACCGCCGACCCGCGCAAGGACCCGGCCGCGCAGTTCGTGCACGTGGCCCGCGCCGGCGATCCTGCGTTGGAAGAGATGGCTGGCGGCGCCGGTTCGCGCGTGGGCACCGGCGGCATGATCACCAAAATCCTGGCGGCCAAGCGGGCCGCCGGTTCAGGGGCGTCCACCGTCATCGCCTGGGGCCGCGAACCGCGCGCCCTGCTGCGCCTGGTGGCGGGCGAGCCCATCGGCACCTGCCTGGTGGCTGACACGCCCAAGCAGCAGGCGCGCAAACAGTGGATGGCCGACCACCTGCAGCTGCGCGGCGCGGTGACGGTGGACGACGGCGCGGTGGCCAAGATCGTGCAGGACGGCAAGAGCCTGCTGCCCATCGGCATGACCGGGGTGGAGGGCGATTTTTCGCGCGGCGATGTCATCGCCATCCGCGACGCGCGCGGCGCCGAGGTGGCGCGTGGCCTGGCCAACTACGCGGCCAGCGAGGCGCGGCTGCTGTGCCGCAAGTCCTCGGCCGACTTCGAGCGCTTGCTGGGCTACGCCGCCGAGCCCGAGATGATCCACCGCGACAACCTGGTGCTCACCCGGGGCTGAGCCCCGAGCGGGCCGGGTCAGCGGTCGCTGCGGCCCTGGCGCAGGTCGCGCAGCATGCGCGCCACCGGCGCGTTGGGCGTGGGGCCGTCGCACAGGCCGCTGCGGGCCAGCACCAGCGCCGGCCGCGACGCGTGGTTGGCGTACAACTTGCGCCATTCCGCCCCGCTGGCCAGCCGCCACTGGCCAGGCTGTTCGCCACTGGCCGGCGCCCAGCGGGCGTAGGTTTTCACTTCGGCGGTGGCGCAGCGCAGGCCTTCGTACAGGGCGTTGACCGCGCCCGAGGGGCTGCTCGCCACCATCACGTAGCGCACCACCGCGTCGGGGCCGATGCTCAGGGTGTTCGGGTCGATGCCGTAGCGGAGTTCGCTGCCCGTCGACACCTGGAAGCCCAGCAGCCGGGCGCTGTCGAAGGTCGGGGCCTCGGCCACCTCGGCCTCCTGCCAGACTGGCGCTTCCTCGAAAGTCTGCGCGTGGGCGCAGGCGGCCGCACCCAGCAGCGCGGCGGCGCCAAGGGCGCGGGTCAGGGTCGGAAGGGTCATCGGGCAAGGGGGCCAGCGGGGCTGGCGTGCAGGTCGGCAGGGGCCTGGGTCGGGTGTTGCGGGTTCGGGTCGAAGCTGGCCCCGGGGGGCAGTTCCAGGTGCAGCGGAATGTGCAGCGGGTGGGCCGCGTCCGCGGTGGTGGGGTCGGCCCCGGCGTGGCCCCGTGGGCGGGCATTGCCGCGCAGAAAGCGGTTGCGGTGTTCGGGGGGGCGCGGCAGAAAACGCGACAACTCCTGCAGCGCCATTTCGTAGACGCCGCGCTTGAATTCCACCACCACGTCCAGCGGCACCCAGTAGTCGTTCCAGCGCCAGGCGTCGAATTCCGGGTGGTTGGTGGCGCGCAGGTTCAGGTTCCAGTCGCCGCCCATCAGGCGCAGCAGGTACCAGATCTGTTTCTGCCCCTTGTAGTGACCGCGCGCATCCCGACGGATGAAGCGGTCTGGCACTTCGTAGCGCAACCAGTCCCGCGTGCGGGCGACGATGGCCACGTGTTCGGGGCGCAAGCCCACCTCTTCGTGCAGTTCCCGGTACATGGCCTGTTCGGGGGTTTCGCCCCGGTCGATGCCCCCTTGTGGAAACTGCCAGGAATGGGTGCGGATGCGTTTGCCCCAGAACACCTGGTTCTTCTGGTTGAGCAGAATGATGCCGACATTGGGCCTGAAGCCGTCTCTGTCAAGCATAATCAACCCCAAATTTCTAAACTGTCTCGATTATGCATCGTCGAGGTGCGCTTGGGTAGCGTGTCCCGGGGTAATCCCGCAGTCGCCGCCGCTGGCCACCGAGGCCGTGCCCGGTCGCACCCGAGCCCCCATGAAAGCCTCCCAATTCTTCATTTCCACCCTCAAGGAAGCCCCGGCCGACGCCGAGGTCGTCAGCCACCGGCTCATGACCCGCGCCGGCATGATCAAGAAGCTCGGCGCCGGCATCTACACCTACATGCCCATGGGTTTGCGGGTGGTGCAGAAGGTGGAAAAGATCATTCGTGAAGAAATGAACGCGGCCGGTGCGGTGGAGCTGACCATGCCCGTGGTGCAGCCGGCCGAGCTGTGGCAGGAAACCGGCCGCTTCGACAAAATGGGCCCCGAGATGCTGCGCATCCAGGACCGGCACGAACGCGACTTCGTGCTGCAGCCCACTTCGGAAGAGGTGGTGACCGACATCGCGCGCCAGGAGTTGCGCAGCTACAAGCAGCTGCCCAAGAACTTTTACCAGATCCAGACCAAGTTCCGCGACGAGCGCCGCCCGCGCTTCGGCCTGATGCGCGGCCGCGAGTTCGTGATGAAGGACGCCTACAGCTTCGACCGCAGCCCCGAAGCCGCGCAGGCCAGTTATCAGGTGATGGCCGCGGCCTACCGCCGCATTTTTGACCGTTTCGGCCTGACCTACCGCGCCGTGGCGGCCGACAGCGGCGCCATCGGCGGCGACCTGAGCGAGGAGTTCCAGGTGATTGCCGCCACCGGCGAGGACGCCATCGTCTATTGCCCGGCCAGCGACTACGCCGCCAACATCGAAAAGGCCGAGGCCCTGGCGCCGCAAGGCCCGCGCCCGGCCGCCACCGAGCCGCTGACCCAGACCCCCACCCCGGGCAAGAGCACCTGCGCCGAGGTGGCCGAGCTGCTGGGCGTGCCGCTGGCGCGCACCGTCAAGTCGCTGGTGCTGGCCACCGACGAGATCAACGAGCGCGACGAGATCGTCAAGAGCACCGTCTGGTTGCTGCTGTTGCGCGGCGACCACGACATGAACGAAGTGAAAGTGGGCAAGCTGCCGGGGCTGGACCTGGGCTTCCGTTTCGCGACCGAGGCCGAGATCGTCGACCACTTCGGCGCCAAGCCCGGCTACCTGGGGCCGGTGGGCCTGCGCAAGCCGGTGAACGTGGTGGCCGACCGCGAGGTGGCCATCATGGCCGACTGGATCTGCGGCGCCAACGCGGTGGATACCCACCTGACCGGCGTGAACTGGGGCCGCGACCTGCCCGAACCCGACCTGGTGGCCGACATCCGCAACGTGGTGGCCGGAGATTTGTCACCCGACGGCCAAGGGGTGCTGGCCATCGAGCGCGGCATCGAGGTGGGCCACGTGTTCTACCTGGGCACCAAGTACAGCCGCGCCATGAACGCCACCTTCCTGGACGAAGACGGCAAACCCAAACCGTTCGAGATGGGCTGCTACGGCATTGGCGTCACCCGCCTGCCGGCGGCCGCCATCGAGCAGAACCACGACGAACGCGGCATCATCTGGCCCGACGCCATTGCCCCGTTCACCGTGGTGGTCTGCCCCATCGGCATGGACCGCAGCGAGGCGGTGAAGGCCGCCGCTGAGCAGTTGCACGATGAACTGGCCGCGCTGGGTGTGGACGTGCTGCTGGACGACCGCGGCGAGCGCCCCGGCGCCATGTTCGCCGACTGGGAGTTGATCGGCGTGCCGCACCGTGTCACCATCGGCGACAAGGGCCTGAAAGAAGGCCAGGTGGAGTACCAGCACCGCCGCGACGCGGCCGCGACCAAAGTGGCCGTGGGCGAGGTGCTGGCGCTGCTGAAAGGGCGTTTGGGCCTGTGAGGCCCTGCGGCAAACGCCGCGCCCAGGAGACCGAAGACATGGCGCAAGCGGAGCAGGGTGTGGATGGCACGGGCCGCCGCGCTTGCCTGGGCTGGGGTCTGAAGGCGGTGCTGGCCGGCGCCTGGCCGCTGGGCTGGGCCGGGGCCGCGCACGCCGGCGGGCAGCTCGAAGAACCCCTGGCCGATTCGGTGCGCCTGGCCTTGCGGGCGGCGGTGGAATTTGCCGGCCCGCCGGAACTGGAATTTGCCAGCACCGACGCCCGCCTGCAGTACCTGCGCTGGCTGGGCGACACCAGCCCCAAACTGCAGCGCCGCAAACCCGAGTTGCAGACCCGGGTCGAGTTCCTGCAAACCGTCTGGTACGAGAGCAAGCGCGCCGGGCTCGACACCGCGCTGGTGCTGGGCCTGATCCAGGTCGAAAGCGCGTTCCGCAAGTTCGCCATCTCGCGCGTGGGGGCGCGCGGCTACATGCAGATCATGCCGTTCTGGTCCCGCGTGATCGGTGACGGCGACCCGGCCAAGCTGTTCCACCTGCAGACCAACATCCGCTTTGGCTGCGTCATCCTGCGCCACTACCTGGACCGGGAAAAGGGCGACCTCTACCTGGCGCTGGGCCGTTACAACGGCAGCCGCGGCCGGGCCGAATACCCCAACGCCGTGTTCGCCGCGCAGCGCCAGTGGCGTTTGGCCTGAGGCCGGGCTCCGGCCCCGAAAGTCGCCATAATTGCTGCGTTGCAGCAACCGCGTCCTCGCCATGAAATTCCGCCGCGCCACCCGGGAGGGCGCGCCACCCGCACCCAGTCCAGCCCCTGCGTCAGCTGAACGACGCCGCTGGCGCTGGGCCCTTCTGGCGGGCGCGTTGCTGCTGTTGGTGGGCGCGGGCCTGGCCTGGGAGGCGCACACCTCGCAGCTGCAGGCCCGTTGGCTGAGCCGCCATGCCGCCACCCTGACCCATCGGGTGGAAGACGGCCCGAGCGACCGCATCCGTTTTCCCGCGCACGGCCCTTTCGACGAGCGCCTGGGCTACACCGACATCCCCGGGTTCACCGAGCGGCTGCAGGCGCGCGGCTTTGCCCCGGTTGCGCAGGCCCGCCACAGCCCGGCCCTGCTGGCGCACCAGGACCGCGGGCTTTTTGCGCCCTACCCCGAAAAAGCCCAGGCCGGCCTGACCGTGCGGGACTGCCGCCGCGCACCCCTCTACACCTTCCGCTACCCTTTCCGCCAGTTCGCGGCCTTCGACGCGGTGCCCCCGGTGCTGGTGCAGGCCCTGCTGTTCATCGAAAACCGCGACCTGCTTGACCCCGAGCGGCCCACCCTGAACCCGGCGGTCGACTGGGTGCGTTTCACCCGGGCGGCGCTGGGGCAGCTGGGCCGGCAGATCCACCCCGAGGTGGATGCCCCGGGCGGCAGCACGCTGGCCACGCAGATCGAGAAATACCGCCACTCGCCCGGCGGCATCACCCACGATGGGCGGGAAAAGCTGCGGCAGATGGCCTCGGCCGCGATCCGGGCCTACCAGCAGGGCGCGTCCACCCTGCCCGTGCGGCGCCAGACGGTGCTGGACTACCTGAACACCGTGCCCTTGGCGGCCGCCCCGCGCCATGGCGAGGTGCACGGCCTGGGCGACGGCCTGTGGGTCTGGTTCGGCACCGACCTGGCGCGGGTGCAGGCCCTGCTGGCCCCCGAAGCCCCCCCGCCTGGCGACCCGGCCCTGGACGCCGAACGCGGCCAGGTGTTGCGCCAGGCGGTGGCCCTGATGATTGCCCACCGACGGCCGGCCTGGTACCTGGGCCAAGGCCGCGCCGACCTGCAGCGCAGCACCGACCAGCACCTGCGCCTGCTGGCGGCCGAAGGCCTGCTGCCGGCGGCCTGGCGCGACGCGGCGCTGGCCCAGCCCCTGGTGTTCCGCGACATGGCGCGCGACCCGGCGTGGCTGCCGGTGCAGACCGACAAGGGCAGCGCGGCGGTGCGCAACCGATTGGCCGGCTGGCTCGGCACCTCGCTCTACCGGCTGGACCGGCTCGACGCCGACCTGGGCAGCACCCTGCATGCGCCGCTGCAGGTGGCGGTGTCCGAGCACCTGGAGCGCCTGTCCGACCCCGAATTTGCCCGCAGCCAAGGCCTGTGGGGCGAGCGCCTGCTGCAGCCCGCCACCCTGGCCGACGTGCGCTACAGCTTCACCCTGTGGGAGCGCACCGCACAGGGCAACCAGGTGCGGGTGCAGACCGACACCACCGGCCAGCCGCTGGACATCAATGAAGGCAGCAAGCTTGAACTGGGCTCCACCGCCAAGCTGCGCGTGCTGGCCACCTACCTGGAGCTGGTGGCCGAACTGCACGAGCGCCTGGCCCCACTGCCCCTGGACGAATTGCGCGCCTACGCGGTGGACCGTCAGGACAGCCTGGGCCGCTGGGCCGTGGCGCACCTGCTGGCGGCGCAGGACCGCGGCCTGCCGGCCATGCTGGACGCGGCGCTGGAGCGGCGCTTTTCCGCCAGCCCCGCCGAAAGCTTCTTCACCGGCGGCGGCGTCCACACCTTCGGCAACTTCAACCGCGACGACGACGCCCGCCTGCCCACCCTGCGCGAGGCGATGCAGGCCTCGATCAACCTGCCCTTTGTGCGCCTGATGCGCGAGGTGGTGCGCCACACCATGTACCAGGTGCCCGGCAGCACCGCGCGGCTGCTGGAAGACGCCGGCGACCCGCGCCGGGGCGACTACCTGGCCCGTTTCGCCGACCGCGAAGGCCAGACCTTTCTGCGCCGCTTTTGGCGCAAGACCGAGCAGCGCGGCCCCGACGGCTGGCGCGACCAACTCTTCGACGGGCTCGGGGCTTCGGCGGAGCGGCTGGCCGCGGTCTTCCTGTACCTGGAGCCCGAAGCCCCGCCGCCGGCCCTCGCGGCCTTCCTGGCCGAGCGCCTGGGCGACCGTGCCCCCGCTCCGGTGCGGGTGGCGCAGCTTCACGCCCGCTACGCCGCCGGCGCCATGGACCTGCCGGACCGGGGCTTTGTGGCCCGGCTGCACCCCCTGGAGCTGTGGCTGGTGGCCTACCGCCTGCGCCAGCCCGAGGCCACCCTGGCCGACGCCGTGGCCGCCAGCCGCAGCGAACGCCAGGCGGTGTACCGCTGGCTGTTTCAGACCCGTGCCAAGAACGCGCAGGACAGCCGCATCCAGACCATGCTGGAGGTGGAGGCCTTCGGCGACATCCACCGGCGCTGGGTGCGCCTGGGTTACCCCTTCGCCCAGCTGGTGCCGTCGCTGGCCACCGCGCTGGGCAGCTCGGGCGACCGGCCCGCCGCGCTGGTCGAACTCATGGGCATCATCCAGAACGGCGGGGTGCGCTGGCCGTCGCGCCGCATCACCGACCTGCGCTTGGCCGCCGGCACCCCCTGGGACACCGCCTACGGCCCGGCCCCAGCCGCCGGCGAGCCGGTGATGGCGCCCGAGGTGGCCGCTGCGCTGCGGCAGGCGCTGTCGGAGGTGGTGGAGCGCGGCACCGCGCGCCGGCTGGCCGGGAGTTTGCGCACCGCCGCCGGCGAAGACCTGTCGCCCGGCGGCAAAACCGGCACCGGCGACAACCGGGTGGTCGTGGCCGGGCGCAGCGCCTACGCCCTGAACCGCACCGCCACCTTTGTGTTCTACCTGGGGCCCCGCCATTTCGGCAGCCTCACGGCCTACGTCGTGGGGCCCGAGGCGGCGCGGCACCGCTTCACCTCCGGCCTGCCGGTGCAGATCCTGCGCTCCATGGGGCCCCTGCTGCTGCCGCACCTGGACCCGGCCCAGGGTGGCAGCTGCCCGGTGCCGGACCGCGATCCGCCCGCCGCGGGGGCGAACGGGCCCGACGCCCCGCCGGCCGGTTGAGGCCGGCCGCAGGGCTTATTGCAGAAAGCCCAGGCGGGTCTTGCCCGCGCCGTTGCGCGGCAGGTCGGCCACCTCGATGGCTTCGCGCCGCGACAGCCGGGCGTTGCCGAAGCCGGTCATCAGCGCCCGGCGCATCTCGCGCGGGGCCAGGCTGGCCAGCTGGTCCAGCACGTCGTCGGCCGGTTCCTCGGCGAACAGGCGGCCCCAGTCGTGCTCGCCGCGCAGGCCCTGGTAAATCTGGCGGGCGATCTGCCGCGCCGCCTCCAGGTCGGGCGCGTCGATCTGGAACACGTTCATGCGGTTGAGGATGGGCTCGGGGATGCCGCGCTCGTCGTTGGCGGTGGTGATCCAGATCACCTGGCTGGCGTCGATCGGCACCTCGGCGAACTCGTCCACGAAGCGCTGGGCGGTGTCGTGTTCCAGCAGGCTGTAGAGCGCGCCGAGCGGGTCGTACTGGGCGTCGGCGCTGGCCTTGTCGATCTCGTCCACCACGATCACCGGGTTGGCGTACTGACCGTCCACCAGCGCCTCGAACACCTTGCCGGGCTTGGCGCCTTTCCACTGCGAGGACGAGCCCGACAGCAACCAGCCGGCGGTCATGGAGCTCATGGGCACCAGGCTCATGGTGGTGCCGAGCAGGCCGGCGAGCTGGTGTGCGAAGTGGGTTTTGCCCACCCCGGGCGGCCCCAGCAGCAGCATGGGCGTGAGTTCGAGGTGGTCCTGGCTGTCCTGGCTCAGGGCGACGTGGCGTTTCACGTCGTCCAGCACTTCACCGAAGTTGGGCAGCTGGCCGTAGAGCGGTGCCATGTCGGGCACGCCCGAGGGCTTGACCGCGAAGCGCTGCGGACCGCGTTCCAGCATGCGTTCGTACACGCTGCGCAGGCCGTCGTGTTCGCGTTCGTGGCCCTGCTGCAGCTTGGCCAGCTTGCGCTCGACGTCGTCGGCGCTGAAGACGCTGCGCATGCGGGCAATGGGCAGCCCGAGGGAGGGGACGGCGAGGCTGTGGGAGCTCATCGGGTTCTCCTGTTCGACGGTGTGTGTCCATTATTCAAGCACACGCCGTGCCAGCGCTCAACGCTGGAAAAACCCGGGCTCCCGGTGTTGTTTTCGCGCCTCAGGCGGCGGGGCCGCCGATCACCTGCTGCAGCTCGCCCGACTCGTACATCTCCATCATGATGTCGGAGCCGCCGATGAACTCGCCGCGCACGTAGAGCTGCGGAATGGTCGGCCAGTTGCTGAATTCCTTGATGCCCTGGCGCACTTCCTGGTCTTCCAGCACGTTGACCGTGGTCAGGGTGCGCGGGTCCACGCCGCAGGCTTTCAGGATCTGGATGGCGCGACCGGAAAAACCGCACATGGGGAAGCTGGCGGTGCCTTTCATGAACAGCACGATGTCGTGGTTCTGCACCAGTTGGGCGATGCGTTGCTGGGTGTCGCTCATGGGTATGCTCCTGGGGGCCGCCGCGCGGGGTGGGCGGCGGGGGTCAAACAAAGATGCGGCATTATCCCCGCAGTGGCTTGCCCCCGTTCAGGGGGCGGCTTGGGGCGCGACCGGCGGCAGCCAGCGGCCGCCGGTGCAGCGGCGGTGGCCGGCCAGGTCGTGGCGGTGCGCCACCGCGGTGTAGCCCTGGGCGCGCAGCAGGTCGGCCACGGCGTCGGCCTGGTCCCAGCCGTGTTCCAGCAGCAGCCAGCCGCCCGGGCGCAGGTGGGCCGGCGCTTGGGCGGCGATCTCGCGCAGGTCGGCCAGGCCGTCGGGGCCGCTGGCCAGGGCGCTCAGGGGTTCGTGGGTCAGGGCTGCCAGGTGCGGGTCGTCGGTGCGGAGGTAGGGCGGGTTGCTGACGATCAGGTCGAAGCGGTCGGGCAGGGCGGGGCCCTGCGGGTGCTGGGCCCGGGTTTCGGCCTGTCGCAATGGCCAGTCGCGCAACCAGGCCCCGCGCAGGGTGCGCACCGGCAGCTGCAGGCGGCGGGCGTTGGCCTGGGCCACGGCCAGGGCGTCGGCGCTGGCGTCCAGCGCCCAGACCTGGGCGTCGGGCCGGCGGTGCTGCAGCGCCAGGGCGATGGCGCCGCTGCCGGTGCCCAGGTCCAGCACGCTGGGGTGCCCGTGTCCGTCCAGCACGTCCAATCCCCAGTCCACCAGGGTTTCGGTGTCGGGCCGGGGGTCGAGCACGCGCGCGTCCACCTGCAGGGTCAGGCCGTGGAATTCGCGCTGCCCGATCAGGTAGGCCACCGGTTCACCGGCCAGGCGGCGCTGGCACAGGGCGTGGAAGGCGGTGGCCACGTCGGCGGGCAGGGCGTCGGTGTCGTGGGCGATCAGCCAGGCCCGGTCGTGCGGCGAACGGCCGAGCCGGTGCAGCAGCAGCAACTGGGCGTCCAGCCGGTCCAGACCGGCCTGGCGCGCGGCGTGCAAGGCCTGCTGCACCGTGGGGGGGGTGGTCTGGGTCATGCGGCGGGTGGCTGGGGGCGGGGCGGGGCGGGGCCTCAGGCCAGGGCGCCGAAGCGCGCGTCGTTGGCGCTGGTTTCCAGTGCGGCCATCAGCTCGGCGCCGCGCGCCAGTTGCAGGGCGTGGATCACCTCGTCCAGGTCACCCTCCATCACCTGCCCCAGCTTGTACAGCGTCAGGTTGATGCGGTGGTCGGTCAGCCGGCCCTGCGGGAAGTTGTAGGTGCGGATGCGGTCGTTGCGGTCGCCGCTGCCGATCAGGCCCTTGCGCTCGGCGGCCTCCTGGGCCGCGCGTTCGCTGCGTGCCTTGTCTTGCAGGCGGGCCTGCAGCACCTGCAGCGCCTTGGCCTTGTTGCTGTGCTGGCTGCGGCCGTCCTGGCATTCGGCCACCAGGCCGGTGGGCAGGTGCACCACGCGCACGGCGGAATCGGTCTTGTTGATGTGCTGGCCGCCGGCGCCGCTGGCGCGGAAGGTGTCGATGCGCAGCTCGGCCGGGTTCAGGGTGATGGCGGCGGCCTCGTCGGGCTCGGGCATGACGGCCACGGTGCAGGCGCTGGTGTGGATGCGGCCCTGGTTTTCGGTGGCGGGCACGCGCTGCACGCGGTGGCCGCCGGACTCGAAGCGCAGGCGGCCGTAGGCGCGGTGGCCTGCGATGCGCAGCACCAGTTCCTTGTAGCCGCCCAGTTCGCTGGCCGACTCGCTGACGGTTTCGACCCGCCAGCCCTGGCGTTCGGCATAGCGGGTGTACATCCGGGCCAGGTCGCCGGCGAACAGCGCGGCCTCGTCGCCGCCGGTGCCGGCGCGGACTTCGAGGAAGGCGTGGCGCTCGTCGTCCGGGTCTTTGGGCAGCAGCAGCGCCTGCAGCTCGGGCTCCAGCGCGTCCAGCGCGGCCTGGGCGCTGGCGATCTCTTCCTGCGCCAGGGCGGCCAGTTCGGGGTCGGCGTCGGCGGCCATGACCTGGGCCTCGCGCAGGGCGGTTTCGTGCGCCAGGTACTGCAGAAAGGGTTGCACCACCGCGTCGGTGTCGGCGTGTTCGCGCGTCAGCTGGCGGAAACGCTCCATGTCCCCGGTCGCGTCGGGCGCGCTCAGCAGGGCGTCCAGCTCGTGCAGCCGCAGGCGCTGGCGTTCTAGGGTGTCGCGGACGAAGGGTTTCATGGGGCGGTGCCGAAAAAGGGGGGGCGGCCGGGCGGGCCGCGCGACGGGGCCGGGATGGGCTAGGCCCGGGGGCCGCCGCGCAGGAACAGGCGCGCCACCGTGTCGGCGGTGTGGGCGCGCGTGTGTTCGTCGCCGGCGTGCAGTTCGGCCAGGGCGCCGTGCAGCATTTTCTGGGTCAGGCCGCGGGCCAGGGCTTCGAGCACCGCGTCCACGTCCTCGCCCTTGGCCAGCAGTTTGCGGGCGCGCGCCAGCTCGGCCTGGCGCCAGGCGTCGGCCTGGGTGTTCAGGTCGCGGATCAGCCCGACCACGCCGGCGCGCGGGTCGCGCTGCTGCATCCAGTGCATGAAGCTCTGCACCCCGGCGTCGATGATGGCCTCGGCCTGTGCCACGGCGGCCTGGCGGTGGTCCTTGCCGGTCTGCACCACGCTGGCCAGGTCGTCCACGGTGTACAGGTACACGTCGTCCAGGCCCTTGACCTCGACCTCGATGTCGCGCGGCACCGCCAGGTCGACCATGAACATGGGCCGGTGCTTGCGCTTTTTCAGCGCGCGCTCCACCGCGCCCAGGCCGATCAGCGGCAGGGTGGAGGCGGTGCAGCTCACGACGGCGTCGAACTCGTGCAGGCGGTCGGGCAGGTCCGACAGGCGCAGCACCTCGGCGCCGAAGCGCCCGGCCAGGCTTTCGCCGCGCTCCAGGGTGCGGTTGGCGATCGCCATGGCCTTCGGGTTTTTGGCCGCAAAGTGGGTGGCGGCGAGTTCGATCATCTCGCCCGCGCCCACGAACAGCACCCGGATGTCCTGCAAATCCTCGAACAATTGGCCGGCCAGGCGCACGGCGGCGGCGGTCATGCTGATGGAGTGGGCGCCGATGTCGGTGCTGCTGCGCACCTGCTTGGCCACGGCGAAGCTGCGCTGGAACAGCTGGTGCAGGGTGGTGCCCAGGGCGCCGGCCTCGTCGGCCACGCGCACCGCGTCTTTCAGCTGGCCCAGGATCTGGGCCTCGCCCAGCACCATGCTGTCGAGCCCGCTGGCGACGCGGAAGGCGTGCCGCGCGGCTTCGCCTTCCTGCAGCACGTAGGCGTGGTCCAGCAGCTCTTGCGGGCTGACGCCGCCGGTGTGGGCCAGCCAGTGCACCGTGGGCTCCAGCGCCAGTTCGTCGCTGGCGCAGTAGATTTCGGTGCGGTTGCAGGTGGACAGCAGGGTGGCCTCGGGCCGGCGTGCCAGGGTGGCTCGAAAGCGCTCCAGCGTGGGCGGCAGCTGGTCGAGCGCGAACGCAAACCGCCCGCGCAGATCGAGCGGAGCGGTTTGGTGGTTGATGCCGAGCGCCCAGACAGCCATGTGCCCGGATTATAAAATTTCCTGTCGATACACAGAGGACGCCCGCCGACCGGGTGAACACCGATGGGCGTTTGGGGTTTTGTGCTGCACCTGCTGAATTTCGTGGCACCGGCCGTGGCGGTGGCCGGCCTGCTCTCGGCGGCCGTGGTGGGTCCGCGCGGGCTGGCACTGTGGGGGCCCCGTGCGCGGCGCTGGGCCCGGGTCTGGGCGGTGCTGGCCGCCGTGGGCGTGGCGGTGCTGCTGGCCGGGCTGGTGCTGCACGGCCGCGACGGCAAGATGAGCACCTACGCCGCGCTGGTGCTCGCCACCGGGTCGGTGGCGGCGTGGTGGCGCGGCCGGCGCTGAGGCGCTGGCTTCGCTTGCCTGGGCGGCCCCGCGGCGTCAGGGGCGGAAACGGTCCACCCGGTCAGTGATCAGGCTGTCCACCCCCCAGCGCCGCAGGGCCTGGGCCCGCGCCGCGTCGTTGACGGTGTAGGCCAGCGCGTGCCACCCCAGCGCGTGGGTCTGTTGCACGCGCCCGGCCGTCCAGAGGCTGGCTTCGGCCACCAGGGCACAGGCCTCCAGGGCCGACAGCGTGTCCCACACGCCGGGCCACCAGGCGTCCACCAAAAGGCCGCGCGGCAAGGCCGGGGCCACCGCCTGCGCGCCCGCCAGGGCCTGCGGGTCGAACGAGGTGAGCAGCGGCCACGCCTCGGGGTGGTCGGCCCAGAGCTGGCGCGCCTGTTGCGCCACGGCGCGGCCGGTCGCATCGCCTTGCCCCACCGGGGGTTTGATTTCCAGGTTCAGGCGCACCCCTGCGCTCAGGCTCCAGCGGGCGGTCTGGGCCAGCGTGGGCAGGCGTTCGCCGCAGTGCGCCGGGCTGTGCCAGGCGCCCGCGTCCAGTGCCGCCAGTTCGGCCCACGGGCGGACGGTGGCCGGGCCGTGGCCGTCGGTGGTGCGGTCCAGGGTGGCGTCGTGCAGCAGGAAGGCCACGCCGTCGGCGCTGAGCTGCACGTCGCATTCGACCATGCGGTGGCCCCGCCGTGCGCCCTCGGCGAACGCCGCCAGGGTGTTTTCCGGCGCCAGGCGGCCCGCCCCGCGGTGGGCGATCCAGCGGGGAAACGGGCAGGAAGCGGGGGTGGCAGGCATGCCCCGCCATTGTCGCGCGAGGCCCTGCCGCCAGTGTTGCCTTGGCCCTGAAGGGGTGCCCAGTATGTTGCGCTGCGGTAACATCACCCACCCTGCCCATCGGCCGAGATCGGCCCAGAGTTCCCGCCACCATGAACGCGCCCACCCCGATCCAGCACCTGCTCGCCGCCGCCGACGACGCGCCGCGGCTGCGCGAGATCCCGTACAACTACACCTCGTTTTCCGACCGGGAAATCGTGATCCGCCTGCTGGGTGCCCGCGCCTGGGACGTGCTGAACCAGTTGCGCCAGGAGCGCCACACCGGCCGCTCGGCGCGCATGCTGTACGAGGTGCTGGGCGACATCTGGGTGGTGCAGCGCAACCCCTACCTGCACGACGACCTGCTGGACAACCCCAAGCGCCGCGCCGCCTTGGTGGACGCGCTGCGCCACCGCCTGGGCGAGGTCGGCAAGCGCCGCCGCCCGCAGGAAGATGGCGAGCGCGATGCGCTGGTGGGCGAGCTGCTGGCGGCGGCCGAACAGGCCGTGCGCGCCTTTGCCGCCCTGTTCGACGACATGGCCGCCCTGCGCCAGCGCGTGGGCAAAACCCTGCGCCGCCACACCGCCAAAGACAACATCAAGTTCGATGGCCTGAGCCGCGTCAGCCACGTGACCGACGCCACCGACTGGCGCGTGGAGTACCCCTTTGTGGTGCTGACCCCCGACACCGAGGCCGAAATGGCCGGGCTGGTCAAGGGCTGCATCGAGCTGGGCCTGACCATCGTGCCGCGCGGCGGCGGCACCGGCTACACCGGTGGCGCCATTCCGCTGACGTGGAAGAGTGCGGTCATCAACACCGAAAAGCTCGAAACTATGACCGAGGTCGAGCTGATCGACCTGCCGGGCGTGGACCACAAGGTGCCCACGATTTACACCGAGGCCGGGGTGGTGACCCAGCGCGTGGCCGACGCGGCCGAACGCGCCGGCTTTGTGTTCGCGGTGGACCCGACCAGTGCCGAAGCCTCGTGCGTGGGCGGCAACATCGCCATGAACGCGGGCGGCAAGAAAGCCGTGCTGTGGGGCACCGCATTGGACAACCTGGCCAGTTGGCGCATGGTCACGCCCGACGCCGAGTGGCTGGAAGTGACCCGCGTGGGCCACAACCTGGGCAAGATCCACGACGTGGAGGTGGCCAGCTTTGAGCTGCAGTACTTCCAGGCCGACGGCAAGACGCTGATCCGCACCGAGCGGCTGGACATCCCGGGCAAAACCTTCCGCAAGGAAGGCCTGGGCAAGGACGTGACCGACAAATTCCTGGCCGGCCTGCCTGGTGTACAGAAGGAAGGCTGCGACGGCCTCATCACCAGCGCGCGCTGGGTGGTGCACCGCATGCCCGAGCACACCCGCACCGTGTGCCTGGAGTTTTTTGGCAACCCGAAAGACGGCGTGCCCTCGATCGTCGAGATCAAGGACTACATGTTCGCCGAGCAAAAGCGCAGCGGCGTGCTGCTGGCCGGCCTGGAACACCTGGACGACCGCTACCTGCGCGCCGTGGGCTACACCACCAAGAGCAAGCGCGGCGGCTTCCCCAAGATGGTGCTCATTGGCGACATCGTGGGCGACGACCCGGATGCCGTGGCCCGCGCCACCAGCGAGGTGGTGCGCCTAGCCAACGGCCGCGCCGGTGAAGGCTTTGTGGCCATCAGCGCCGATGCCCGCAAGAAATTCTGGGCCGATCGCAAGAAAACCGCCGCCATCAGCAAGCACACCAACGCCTTCAAGGTCAACGAAGACGTGGTGATCCCGCTGCCGCGCATGGGCGAGTACACCCTGGGCATCGAGCGCATCAACATCGAGCTCAGCCTGCGCAACAAGGTCAAGCTGGCGCAGGAGCTGGAAGCCTTCTTCCAGCGTGGCAACCTGCCGCTGGGCAAGGTGGAGGACGCCGCCGACATGCCTTCGGCCGAAACCGTGCAGGAACACGCCGAACGTGCCCTGGCCGTGGTGCGCGAAACGCGCGACCTGTGGCAGCGCTGGATGGACGGTCTGGACGTGACCCAGCCCGACACCGGCCGCACCTTTTTCGAGCAGTTGCAGGACTACAGCCTGCGCGCGAGCTGGAAAACCCAGATCCGTGAAGCCTTGCGCGGCATCTTCACCGGCAGCGTGTTCGCCCCGGTGCTGGACGAGTGCAAGGCCATCCACAAGCGGGTGCTCAAGGGCCGCGTCTGGGTGGCGCTGCACATGCACGCCGGCGACGGCAACGTGCACACCAACATCCCGGTCAACAGCGACGACTACGAGATGCTGCAGACCGCGCACGAGGCGGTGGGCCGCATCATGGTGCTGGCGCGCAGCCTGGACGGCGTGATTTCGGGCGAGCACGGCATCGGCATCACCAAGCTGGAGTACCTGACCGACGAGGAGCTGGCCCCGTTCGCTGGCTACAAGCAGAAGGTGGACCCGGAAGGCCGCTTCAACAAGGGCAAGCTGCTGCGCGACGGCGCGGTGTTCGCCGCGCCCGACCAGCGCCGCGCCGACCTGAGCATGGCCTACACCCCCAGCTTCGGGCTCATGGGCTACGAATCGCTCATCATGCAGCAGAGCGACATCGGCGCCATCGCCGATTCGGTCAAGAACTGCCTGCGCTGCGGCAAGTGCAAGCCGGTGTGCTCGACCCACGTGCCGCGCGCCAACCTGCTGTACTCGCCGCGCAACAAAATCCTGGCCACCTCGCTGCTGGTCGAGGCCTTCCTGTACGAAGAGCAGACCCGCCGCGGCATCAGCATCAAGCACTGGGAAGAGTTCGAGGACGTGGCCGACCACTGCACCGTGTGCCACAAGTGCTACACGCCGTGCCCGGTGAAGATCGACTTCGGCGACGTGTCCATGAACATGCGCAACCTGCTGCGCAAGATGGGCCAGAAAACCTGGCGCCCTGGCAACGCGGCGGCCATGTTCATGCTCAACGCCACCAACCCCGAAACCATCAGAATAGCGCGCAGCGCCATGGTGGGGGTGGGCTTCAAGGCGCAGCGTTTCGCGCACAAGCTGCTCAAGGGCCTGGCGCGCAAGCAGACCAGTGCGCCGCCGGCCACGGTCGGCCCGGCGCCGATCAAAGAGCAGGTGATCCACTTCATCAACAAGAAGCTGCCCGGCGGCCTGCCCAAAAAGACGGCGCGCGCGTTGCTGGACATCGAGAACTCGGACTACGTGCCCATCATCCGCAACCCGCAGGCCACCACGGCCGACACGGAAGCGGTGTTCTACTTCCCCGGCTGCGGCTCGGAGCGCCTGTTCAGCCAGGTCGGCCTGGCCACCCAGGCCATGCTGTGGCACGCCGGGGTGCAGACCGTGCTGCCGCCGGGTTACCTGTGTTGCGGCTACCCGCAAAAAGGTTCGGGCCAGTTTGACAAGGCCGAAAAGATCATCACCGACAACCGGGTGCTGTTCCACCGCGTGGCCAACACGCTCAACTACCTCGACATCAAGACGGTGGTGGTGAGCTGCGGCACCTGCTACGACCAGTTGCAGGGCTACGAGTTCGACAAGATCTTCCCCGGCTGCCGCATCATCGACATCCACGAGTACCTGCTGGAAAAGGGCATCACCCTGGAGCCCAAGGGCGCCTACCTGTACCACGACCCCTGCCACACCCCGATGAAGCTGCAGGACCCGATGAAGACGGTCAAGGCGCTGGTGGGCGACACCGTGGTCAAGGCCGACCGCTGCTGTGGCGAGTCCGGCACCCTGGGCGTGACCCGACCCGATGTGTCCACCCAGGTGCGCTTCCGCAAGGAAGAGGAACTGAACAAAAACGCGGTGCAACTGGCCGCGCTGGCCGAAAAGAACGGCGTGGCCGCGCCCCAGGGCAAGACCAAGATCCTGACCAGCTGCCCGAGCTGCTACCAGGGCCTGAGCCGCTACGGCGACGACCTGAACAACGGCCTGCTGGAAGCGGACTACATCGTCGTCGAGATGGCCAACCAGATCCTGGGCGAGAACTGGATGCCCGACTACGTGGCCCGCGCCAACGCCGGCGGCATCGAGCGGGTGCTGGTGTGAGCGTGCATCCGGTGGCGCTGTCTGCCGCTGATTGCCCGCTGTGCCGCGAGGACGGCGGGCTGTTGGTTGCCCGTCACGGGCGGTTCCGCGTCATCCGCGCCACCGGCCCGGACGCCGACGACTTCCCTGGCTTCTACCGCGTGGTCTGGAACGCGCACGTGGCCGAGTGGTCCGACCTGAGCGAAGCCGACCAGGTCCTGTGCATGCGCGCCGTCACCGCTGTGGAGCGTGTGGTGCGTGAACACCTGCAGCCCACCAAGGTCAACCTGGCGGCGCTGGGCAATGTGGTGCCGCACCTGCATTGGCACGTGGTGGGCCGGTACGAGTGGGACAGCCGCTTTCCCGCGCCCCTGTGGGCGCCCGCCACCCGCCCGGCCGATGCAGACCGACTGGCCGAACTGCGCGAGCGCCTGCCCGCCTGCGACGCCGCTCTGGCCACTGCGTTGGCCGCCGCCTTCACCGACCCACCGAACTGACTTCACCGGAGACCTCCCATGGCCGGCCTGAACAAGCAAACCCCCACCCCGCAGGACATCACCGTCCACAGCCAGTCGCGCGTGCTGGAAATTGCGTTTTCCGACGGCGCGCGCTTTCGCATCCCGTTCGAGCTGATGCGGGTGTACTCGCCCTCGGCCGAGGTGCAGGGCCACGGCCCGGGCCAGGAGGTGCTGCAGACCGGCAAGCGCGAGGTCGGCATCAACGCCCTGGAGGCGGTGGGCAACTACGCGGTGCAGCCCACGTTCTCTGACGGGCACGACAGCGGTATTTTCAGTTGGGACTACCTGTATTTCCTGGGCGCGCAGCAGGCCGAACTCTGGGCCGACTACGAGCGCCGGCTGGCTGAGGCCGGCGTCGGCCGCGACGCCCCCATGCCCGACAAAGCCGGCTCGGCCTGCGGCCACCACCATTGAGCGGCGTCCCCACTTCGCCTAACATCTTCCCCATGAGCCAGACCCATTTCGGTTTCCAGACGGTGGACGAGCGCGACAAGGCGCGCCACGTGCGCGGCGTGTTCGACTCGGTTGCGTCCAACTACGACATCATGAACGACCTGATGTCGGCCGGTCTGCACCGCCTCTGGAAGCGCTACGCCATCACCGTGGCCCACCCGCGTCCGGGCGACCGGGTGCTGGACATCGCCGGCGGCACCGGCGATCTGGGCCTGGCCTTTGCCCCCAAGGTGGCGCCCACCGGCACGGTCGTGCACACCGACATCAACGAGGCCATGCTGCGCGAAGGGCGCAACCGCCTGCTCGACCGTGGCGTGGCGCTGCCCACCCTGGTCTGCGACGCCGAGCAACTGCCCTTCCCCGACGGCCATTTCGACATCGTCACCGTGGCGTTTGGCCTGCGCAACATGACGCACAAGGAACTTGCGCTGCGCGAAATGAATCGGGTACTCAGGCCCGGTGGCAAATTGCTGGTGCTGGAGTTCTCCAAGGTGGCGGCGCCGCTCGAAAAAGCGTACGACTGGTACAGCTTCAACATCCTGCCCCAGTTGGGCAAGTGGGTGGCGAAGGACGAAGCCAGTTACCGTTACCTGGCGGAATCCATCCGCATGCACCCGGACCAGGAAACCTTGCGTGGCATGATGCGCGAGGCGGGCTTCGGACACGTCGATGTGCACAACCTCACGGCCGGTGTGACGGCCCTGCACGTGGGCATCAAGTGCTGAAGGCCGAACTTGAAACGACACAACAGGTGAGAGAGACATGAAAGTCTGGACGGTGATTTTGGTGTGTGCGATGGCCCTGGGCTCGCACGAGGCATGGGCCAAGCGCCTGGGCGGCGGTTCGTCGTTCGGCAAGCAGTCCAGCAATGTGACGCAACGCAACGCCGCCCCTGCGCAGCCGGCGCCGACCGCGCCCACCCAAGGGGCCCAGCAGGGCGCGGCCCAGAACGCCGCCGCGCGTCCGGCCAGTCCCGCCCCGGCGGCGGCTGCGCCCAAGCGCCCCTGGGGCGCCATGCTGGGCGGCCTGGCCGCCGGCCTGGGCCTGGCCTGGTTGGCCTCGTCGCTGGGCCTGGGCGAAGGCTTCGCCCAGTTCCTGCTGATCCTGCTGGCGGGCGTGGCCCTCTTTGCCGTCATCGGCCTGATCCGCCGTTCGCGCGCCGCGTCGGCCCCCGCCGCCCGTTCGCCTTTGGCCTTCCAGGGCGCCGGCTCGGCCGCCGAGCCCGCCACCGCGCGCAGCTACAGCCCGCAGAACGTGGGCAACGACGCGTCGGCCCGGCCTTGGGAGCGCAGCAACACCACCTTCGGCGGCGTGGCCAGCGAGCCACCGACCCACGGCAGCCTGATCGGCTCGGCCCTGGGCGGCCCGCAGACCTGGGGCATCCCCGCCGGCTTTGACGTGGAGGGTTTCCTGCGCGCTTCCAAGGCCAACTTCGTCAAGCTGCAGGACGCCTGGGACCGCGCCGACATCCCGGCCCTGCGCGCCATGATGACCGACGAGATGATCGGACAGATCCAGGCCCAGCTGGCCGACCGGGAGGCCCACACCGGCAGCCCCGCCAACCGCACCGAGGTCGAGATGCTGGAAGCCCAGCTGCTGGGCATCGAGGAGCTGGACGACGAGTACATGGCCAGCGTCGAGTTCTCCGGCATGATCCGCGAAGAACCGTCGGCCGGCCCCAACCCCTTCCGCGAGGTCTGGAACATCACCCGACCCAAGGCTGGGCAGGGGGGCTGGCTGGTGGCCGGGGTGCAAGCCCTGCAGTGACCGGGCTTCGGTTTATCCGTCAGAATCGGGGGCTATGACCAAGCCCCCGTTTTTGTTTCCGCCGGTCGAGGCGCTGCGCGGTCTGGCCGGCAGCCTGCCGCCGCCGCCCGCCTGGTTGCAGGCCGAACTGCGCAACCGCCTGGTGCTGTTGCTCAACCACGTGCTGATGCAGGAGCCGCAGGCCATGGATCGGTTGCGCCGCCAGCAGGGCAAGACGGTGCAGGCGGGCTGGGGCACGGTGGCCTTGTGGTTGCAAGCCACGCCGGCCGGATTGCTGGCGCTGGCCCCCGAATCCACCGCCCCCGACCTGCAGTTGCGCCTGATCGAAGACTCGCCGGTGGTGCTGGCGCAAACCCTGTTGGCCGGCCAGAAACCGCCGGTGGACATCCAGGGCGATGTGCAACTGGCGGCCGAGGTGGCGTGGCTGGTCGACAACGTGCGTTGGGACGTGGAGGAGGACCTGTCGCGCCTGCTGGGCGATGCGGCCGCCCACACCCTGGTGGGTGCTGTGCGCCAGTTGGCGGGAGGCCTCAAGGGTTTCCTGGCACAGGCCGCGGGCCGGGCCGGCGCCTTCCGGGCGCGCGGGGAGACGACGCGGGGTCCGGACGGCGGGGCGGGGCACCCATGAGCCGCCTGTTCCGCGGGGTGTTCATCGCCTGGGTGGTGCTGCGTTTCGGGTTGGACGAACTGGTCCTGTCCGGCTTCCGCAACCCGGTCCTGCGCGGCCTGCGCCGGCTGGTGTCGATTGGGCGCAACCTGCGCAGCCCGCGCGGCCAGCGCCTGCGCGAGGCGTTGGAGGCGCTGGGCCCGATCTTCGTCAAGTTCGGCCAGGTGCTGTCCACCCGGCGCGACCTGTTGCCGCCCGACATCGCCGAAGAACTGGCGCGCCTGCAGGACCGGGTGCCGCCGTTCCCCAGCGCGGTGGCGGTGGCCACCATCGAGCGCGCCTTCGGCAAGCCGCTGAACGAGGTGTTTGCCGATTTCGACCAGACCCCGGTCGCCAGCGCGTCCATCGCCCAGGTGCACTTCGCCACCCTGAAGGACGGGCGCGAGGTCGCGGTCAAGGTGTTGCGCCCGAACATGTTGCCGGTCATCGAGAAAGACCTGGCGCTCATGCGCACGATGGCGGGCTGGGTCGGCAAGCTCTCGGCCGACGGCAAGCGGCTCAAGCCGCGCGAGGTGGTGGCCGAGTTCGACAAATACCTGCACGACGAGCTGGACCTGGTGCGCGAGGCGTCGAACGCCGCGCAGCTGCGCCGCAACATGGCCGACCTCAACCTGGTGCTGATCCCCGAGATGCACTGGGACCACTGCCGCAACGAGGTGCTGGTGATGGAGCGCATGAAGGGCGTGCCGATCAGCCAGGTCGAGCGGCTGCGCGCGGCCGGGGTGGACATCCCCAAACTGGCGCGCGACGGCGTCACCATCTTCTTCACCCAGGTGTTCCGCGACGGCTTCTTCCACGCCGACATGCACCCGGGCAACATCCAGGTCAGTCTGGAGCCGGCGACCTTCGGCCGCTACATCTCGCTGGACTTCGGCATTGTCGGCACCCTGACCCAGTTCGACAAGGAGTATCTGGCGCAGAATTTCACCGCCTTTTTCCGGCGCGACTACAAGCGCGTGGCCGAGCTGCACATCGAAAGCGGCTGGGTGCCGCCCGACACCCGGGTGGACGAGCTGGAGGCGGCGATCCGCGCGGTGTGCGAGCCGTACTTCGACCGCCCGCTCAAGGAGATTTCGCTGGGCATGGTGCTGATGCGGCTGTTCCAGACCTCGCGCCGCTTCAACGTCGAGATCCAGCCGCAGCTGGTGCTGTTGCAGAAAACCCTGCTCAACATCGAGGGGCTGGGCCGCGAACTGGACCCGGAACTGGACCTGTGGAGCACCGCCAAGCCCTTCCTGGAAACCTGGATGAACCAGCAGATCGGGCCGCGCAAGCTCTGGGAGCAGCTCAAGGCCGAGGCGCCGCACTACGCCAAGCTGCTGCCCGAGCTGCCGCGCCTGTTGCACGACTACCTGCGCCAGCGTCCCCACGACCTGGGCCGCGAGGTGCGCGAGCTGGTACAGGAACAGCGCCGCACCAACCGGCTGCTGCAGGGCATCCTCTACGGCGGGGTCGGCTTTGTGCTGGGCCTGCTGGCCATGCAGCTGCTGGTGCGCGTGCGGCTGTGGTGAAGGCACGTCAACTTATAATGTAGGGTTTTCTGTCACGGACAGACGGCTCCGTCGTCCTCCCAACCCTTAGGTGATTGCCATGCCCATCTACGCGTACAAGTGCGAGTCCTGCGGCCACGCCAAGGACGTCCTGCAAAAAATCTCCGATGCTCCGCTGACCGATTGCCCGGCCTGCGGTGCCGCCAGCTTCCGCAAACAGCTCACCGCCGCCGGCTTCCAGCTCAAGGGCTCCGGCTGGTACGTGACCGACTTCCGCGGCGGCAGCGGCGCGACCTCCGCGCCGGCCACCGGGGCGGCGGCCGCCACCGCGACCGCTGCGGCCGACGCTCCCGCCGCGTCCAGCGGCGACGCCAGCCCGGCGGCGGCGTCCACGCCCTGCGGCGGTTCCTGCGCCTGCCACTGAGCCGCCACGGATGGCTGCCTTGCGCAAATGGCTGCTGGCCGGCCTGCTGGTGCTGGTGCCGCTCATCATCACCCTGTGGGTGCTGGACTGGGTGGTGTCCACCCTGGACCAGACCCTGAACATCCTGCCCCAAGCCTGGCAGCCCGACCGCTGGCTGGGCATGCACATCCCCGGCCTGGGGGTCCTGCTGGCGCTGGCCATTCTGCTGACGATCGGGGCGCTGGCGTCCAACTTCGTGGGCAACAAGCTGGTCAACTGGTGGCACGCGCTGCTGCACCGCATCCCGGTGGTGCGCTCCATCTATTCCGGCGTCAAGCAGGTGTCCGACACGCTGCTCTCCGAAAAAGGCAACGCCTTCCGCAAGGCCATGCTGGTGCAGTGGCCGCGCGAGGGCATGTGGACCATCGCCTTCCTGACCGGTGCGCCGGGGGGCGACGTGGCCCGCCACCTGCCGGCCCAGGACTACCTGAGCCTGTACGTGCCCACCACGCCCAACCCCACCGGCGGCTACTTCGTGATGGTGCACAAGCGCGACTGCGTCGAACTCGCGATGAGCGTGGACGAGGCGCTGACCTATGTGATTTCCATGGGCGTCATCGTGCCGGGGGGCGCCAAAGGCGCGGCCCTGGCGCCCGTTGCGCCGGCCGTGGGCCCGGCCTGAACTTTTTCCTGAAAGCAGAGATGTATGGCAATGCGTAGCGAATACTGCGGTCTGGTGACCGAAGCCCTGTTGGGCCAGCAAGTGACTTTGTGTGGCTGGGTCAACCGCCGCCGCGACCACGGCGGGGTGATCTTCGTCGACCTGCGCGACCGCGAAGGCTATGTGCAGGTGGTCTGCGACCCCGACCGCGCCGAGATGTTCAAGACCGCCGAAGGCCTGCGCAACGAGTTCTGTGTGCAGGTCAAGGGCCTGGTGCGCGCCCGCCCCGCAGGCACCACCAACGACAACATGAAGAGCGGCAAGATCGAGGTGCTCTGCCACGAGATCACCGTGCTCAACGCCTCGGTCACGCCGCCGTTCCAGCTCGACGACGAGCACTTGAGCGAAACCACCCGCCTGACGCACCGCGTGCTGGACCTGCGCCGCCCCTACATGCAGCGCAACCTGATGCTGCGCTACAAGGTGGCCATGGAGGTGCGCAAGTTCCTCGACGCGAACGGTTTTGTGGACATCGAAACCCCCATGCTGACCAAGAGCACGCCCGAAGGCGCGCGCGACTACCTGGTGCCCAGCCGGGTGCACGACGGCCAGTTCTTTGCGCTGCCGCAGTCGCCCCAGTTGTTCAAGCAGCTGCTGATGGTGGCCGGTTACGACCGCTACTACCAGATCACCAAGTGCTTCCGCGACGAGGACCTGCGCGCCGACCGCCAGCCGGAATTCACCCAGATCGACATCGAGACCTCGTTCATGACCGAGGAAGACATCCGCGCGATGTTCCAGGGCATGATCAAGAGCGTGTTCCAGCACGCCATGGGCGTGGACCTGGGCGAGTTCCCGGTCATGGCCTACGCCGACGCGATGCACCGCTACGGTTCCGACAAGCCCGACCTGCGTGTGAAGCTCGAATTCACCGAGCTGACCGACGTGATGGCCGACGTGGATTTCAAGGTGTTCAGCGCACCGGCCCAGGCCCATAACGGCCGTGTGGTGGCCTTGCGCGTGCCGGGCGGCGCCGAGATGAGCCGCTCCGAGATCGACGCGTACACCGACTTCGTCAAGATCTACGGCGCCAAGGGCCTGGCCTGGATCAAGGTCAACGACGTGGCCCAGGGCCGTGACGGCCTGCAGAGCCCCATTGTCAAGAACCTGCACGACGCCGCCATCGCCGCCATCCTGCAGCGCTCGGGCGCGCAGAACGGCGATCTGCTGTTCTTCGGTGCCGACAAGGCCAAGGTGGTGAACGACGCCATCGGCGCGCTGCGGGTCAAGATCGGCCACAGCGACTTCGCCAAGAAGCAAGGCATTTTCGAAGACCGCTGGGCGCCGCTGTGGGTGGTGGACTTCCCGATGTTCGAGTACGACGACGAGGCCCACCGCTGGAACGCGGTGCACCACCCGTTCACCGCGCCCAAGGACGGCCACGAGGAGTTCATGGACACCGACCCGGGCCGTTGCGTCGCCAAGGCCTACGACATGGTGCTCAACGGCTGGGAGCTGGGTGGCGGTTCGGTGCGTATCCACCGCGCCGACGTGCAGAGCAAGGTGTTCTCGGCGCTCAACATCTCGGCCGAGGACGCGCAGCTCAAGTTCGGTTTCCTGCTGGACGCGCTGCAGTACGGCGCCCCGCCGCACGGCGGCCTGGCCTTTGGCCTGGACCGCCTGATCACCCTGATGACCAAGGCCGAGTCGATCCGCGACGTGATCGCCTTCCCCAAGACCCAGCGCGCCCAGTGCCTGCTGACCCAGGCCCCCAGCCCGGTCGACGAAAAGCAGTTGCGCGAGCTGCACATCCGCCTGCGCAATCCGGATGCGGCCAAGGCGTCTGCCTGATATAGTGGTTCTGTCCTAGTTTTTATCGGGAGCCTTCCATGCCAGACAGCACGCTGCAACCCAAAGACAAACTGGTGGCCGACCTCAAGGTCGTGGTCGCCGACGCCGAAGAGTTGCTGGCCGCCACTGCCCACCAGACCGGCGAAAAAGTGGCCGCTCTGCGCGAGCGCATGCAGGACAACCTGCGCAGCGCCCGCCACAAGCTGGCCGACGCGGAAGATGCCCTCAAGGCCAAGACCCGCGAAGTGGCCAAGGCCACCGACCACTACGTCCACGAGCACCCCTGGAAGTCCATCGGCATCGCCGCCGGGGCGGGCCTGATCATCGGGCTGCTGATCAGCCGCCGCTGACGGTGGCGTTGACCGGCCCACGCCATGGCTGACGCCGGACGACCGACGGACGCGGCGCCGCCCGAGTCCTTGCTGGCCGGGCTGCGCGGCTGGCTGCACGACGGGGTGGAACTGCTGCGCGTGCGGCTGGCCCTGGTGGCGCTGGAGGCGCGCGAGCACGCGCACGGCGTCGTGGCCCTGCTGTTGCTGGGCCTGGCGGCGGTGCTGCTGCTGGTGCTGGGTCTGGGCTTTCTGGCGGTGCTGCTGACCGTGTTGCTCTGGGACAGCCACCGGGTGCTGGCGCTGGCGCTGTTCAGCGCCGTCTTCCTCACCCTGGGCGGCGTGGCGCTGGCGGGCCTGGCCCGCACCTGGGCGCGACAGCGGGTCTGGTTCGAGGCCAGCACCGCCGAACTCGCCCAGGACGCCGAGCGCCTGCGCCCATGAGCAGCCCCGAAGACCGCTGGCGGCGCCGGCTGGAACTGGTGCACCGCTCCGGCGTGCTGCGCGAGCGCCTGGCCGGCCACGGCGCCGCCCTGCGCCCCGGCTTTGCCGCGGCCGAACAGGCCCGGGACGCCGGCCGCTGGCTGCGCGACCACCCCTGGGTGCCGGCGCTGGCCGCCGTGGCCCTGGTGCTGCGCCGGCCCCGGCGTGGCCTGCGCTGGGGCTGGAAGCTGCTGGGCCTGGGCCGCTGGCTGTGGCGCGCCCAGGCCGTCTGGCGGCGCTGGGCCTGAAGTCGCGGGCGCCCCTGCCGATACAATGGTTTTGCAATCCCCTCAGGACTGAACGCTTATGTTTGTGATCATCGGCTATGTGGTGGCGCTGGGCTGCATCTTCGGTGGCTACATCATGGCGGGGGGCAACATCGGCGTCATCCTCAAGGCGCTGCCGCTGGAGATGTTCATCATCCTCGGGGGGGCCATGGGCGCTTTCGTGGTGAACAACCAGCCCAAGGTGCTCAAGGCGGTGGCCGGTGGTTTTGGCAAGGCGATGAAGCCGTCCAAGTACACCAAGGACCGCTACATGGAGCTGCTCTCCATGCTCTACGAGATCCTGCAGAAGGCCCGCAAGGAAGGACTGATGGCGATCGAGAGCGACGTGGAAAACCCGGACGCCTCGCCCCTGTTCCAGAAATACCCGACCGTCGGCACCGACCACCACGTGGTCGAGTTCGTGACCGACTACCTGCGCATGATGGTCTCGGGCAACCTGAACGCGCACGAGATCGAGGCGCTGATGGACAGCGAGATCGACACCCACCACCAGGAGGAGCACGCGGTGGTCGGGGCCTTCACCCGGCTGGCCGGGGCGCTGCCGGCCTTCGGCATCGTGGCGGCGGTGTTGGGGGTGATCAAGACCATGGGCTCGGTCGGTCAGCCGCCGGCGGTGCTGGGCGGCATGATCGGCTCGGCCCTGGTGGGCACGTTCCTCGGCATTTTCCTGGCCTACGCCATCGTCGAACCGCTGGCGGGCCTGCTGGAGCAGAAGATGGACGAGGGCAGCAAGGAACTGCAGTGCATCAAGACCACCCTGCTGGCCAGCATGCAGGGCTACGCCCCCATGACCGCGATCGAGTTCGGCCGCAAGGTGCTCTACTCCACCGAACGCCCGACGTTCTCGGAGCTCGAAGCCCACGTCAAGACCAAGAAGTAACCCCCAGGTCAGGACCGCACCGCCATGAGCGCCTCGGGCAAACCGCTGCAACCCATCATCATCAAGCGCGTCAAGAAGGGCGGGCACGCGGCGCATGGGGGCGCCTGGAAGATCGCCTACGCCGACTTCGTGACGGCGATGATGGCCTTCTTCCTGCTGATGTGGCTGCTGGGTTCGACCACCGAGGGCGACCGCAAGGGCATTTCCGACTACTTCAACGCGCCGTTGAAGGTGACGCTGTTCGGCGGCCCGGGCAGCGGCGCCAGCGACAGCATCTTGCCCGGCGGGGGCGACGACCTGACCAAGACCACCGGCGAGGTGGCCAGCGGCGACGTGGATCTGAAGACGCGCGAGCTGGGGGCCCAGGTGGCGCGCGCCGAAGCCCGCCGCCAGGACCGTGAGCGGATCGACAACCTGCGCCAGAAAATCGAAAACGTGATCAACGCCAACCTGCGGCTGGCCGAGTACAAGAGCCAGATCCGGCTGGAGATGGTGCAGGACGGGCTGAACATCCAGATCGTGGACGACCAGAACCGGGCCATGTTCAACGTGGGCAGCGCGCTGGTGCAGCCCTACATGCGCGACATCCTGCGGGAAATTGGCTCTGCCTTGAGCGACGTGGACAACCGCATCGCCCTGTCCGGCCACACCGACGCCACCCCCTACGGCAGCGGCGAGCGCGCCTACAGCAACTGGGAGCTGTCGGCCGACCGCGCCAACGCGTCCCGGCGCGAACTGGTCAGCGCCGGCCTGCCCGAGGGCAAGCTGGCCCGGGTGGTGGGCCTGGCGGCCAGCCAGCCGCTGGTGGCCGACCGGCCGTTCGACCCGGTCAACCGGCGCATCAGCATTCTGGTGATGACGCGCGAGGCCGAGGCCCGCATGGACCAGGCCTTCGAGGCCGCCACTGTGCTGGACGGTGCCGAGGTGCTGGACAACGGCCTGCCGCTGGAGCGCGTCAATGGGGCGCCGCCGACTGGCGGCCCAGTGGGCGCCACGCCGGGCGCCCAGAGCGCGGGCACCGCCTCGGGCGCGGGCCCCTCCATCCGGCTGCCGCCGTTGCCCACCCTGTCGCTGCCGCCCCCACCGGCGGGCACGCCGCGCTGAGCCGTGCCCCCAAGCCTTACACTTAGAGCCCTCTCCAGACGGAGTCCTACATGGCCGATTTGCGTTTTTTGATCGTTGACGACTTTTCCACGATGCGCCGCATCGTGCGCAACCTGCTCAAGGAAATTGGGCACACCGACGCCGACGAGGCCGAGGACGGTGTGGCCGCGCTGCACAAACTGCGCAACGGCAAGTTCGACTTCGTGGTCAGCGACATCAACATGCCGAACATGAACGGCTTCGAGCTGCTGACCCAGATCAAGGCCGACGACAAGCTCAAGCACATCCCGGTGCTGATGGTCACCGCCGAGGCGCGCAAGGAAGACATCATCGCCGCCGCCCAGGGCGGGGCGGCGGGCTACATCGTCAAGCCTTTCACCAAGGCGACGCTCGAAGAAAAACTGGCCAACATCTTCAAGAAGATGGGCTGGTGAGCGGAGGCCACCCATGAGCCAGCACCCGACCGCGGGCGAGTCCTCGACCGAGATGTTCCAGCAGCTGGGAGCCATCACCCGCCAGCTGCACGACGCCCTGAACGAACTGGGCTACACCCCACTGCTCAAGGGCACGGTGGACGAACTGCCCGACGCCCGCAGCCGGCTGGAGTACATCGCCCGGTTGACCGGCGAGGCCGCCGACAAGGTGCTCAACCGCGTCGACGAGGCCAAGGCCGAGCAGGCACGGGTGGTGGCGCAGAGCCAGCAGCTGGTCGACACCATCGGCCGGGTGCCGGGCCTGAAATGGGCCATGCCCGAGCTGCTGGAGTGGTCGGACGGCATCCGCCAGGGCGCCGAGCGCACCGACCAGCACCTGACCGAGATCATGCTGGCCCAGGACTTCCACGACCTGACCGGCCAGGTGATCAAGAAGGTGGTGTCGCTGGCGGCGACCATCGAGGAGCAGTTGCTGCAGCTGCTGTTGCAGGCCGCGCCACACGCCCTGGAGGCCGAGGGCAAACCGGCCGCCCCGGCCGCCCCGCGCGAGGCCCTGTCCGGGCCGGTGGTGGACGCCGCCGGCCGCACCGACGTGGTGACCAGCCAGGCGCAGGTGGACGACCTGCTGTCCAGCCTGGGCTTCTGAGCGCTCGCGGGGGAATAGGGCCGGTTTTGCCGGCCTGATCGGGCTTTAGAAAACCGGCCCGCGCCAGACAATGCGGTCAACGATTCGTTGCACCGCCCATGGACTCCTCCACCCAAGACAAAAACCTGCCGGCCACGCCGCAGCGCCTGAAAAAGGCGCGAGAAGACGGCCAGGTGCCGCGCTCGCGCGACCTGTCGCACCTGGCGGTGCTGGGCGGCGGGCTGCTCACCCTGTCGGTGCTGGTGCCCTGGGGCTACGAGCGGCTGCGCCAGGCCATGCGCCTGAGCTTGTCCTTCGACCGCGACACGGTGCGCCACCCCGAGGCGGTGCTGGAGGTGCTGGCCCGCGCCCTGACCGAGGCGCTGGTGTTCTTCCTGCCGCTGGGCCTGGTGGTGGCGGCCGTGGCCGTGCTGGCCATGGTGGCCTCGGGCTCGTACGCCTACAGCGTCAAGCCGCTGGTGCCGGATTTCTCGAAGATCGGGGTGCTGAGCGGCTTCAAGCGCTTGTTCTCGCGCCAGCAGTTTTTCGAGGTGCTCAAGCTGACCGCGATCACGGTGCTGCTGGCGCTGGTGGCGGCCTATTTCGTCAGCAGCCACCTGTTGGAGTTTGGCACCCTGCTGATGCGCCCGCTGGAAAGCTCCATGAGCCAGCTGGGCGAGTGGTTCGGCGTGGGCGTGGGCGGGCTGCTGGCGGTGGTGGCGCTGATCGCCGTGATCGACGTGCCGCTGCAGCAGTACCTGCACGCCAACAAGCTGAAGATGTCGCTCAAGGAAGTGAAGGACGAGCACAAGGAGTCCGAGGGCAATCCGCAGCTCAAGGGCAAGTTGCGCCAGCGCCAGCGCGAGATCGCGCAGGGCAACAGCGTCGCCCGGGTGCCGGCCGCCGACCTGGTGGTGATGAACCCGACCCACTACGCCGTGGCGCTGAAGTACGACGAGAAGACCATGGCCGCGCCGCACGTCATCGCCAAGGGCGCCGACCTGGTCGCGTTGCGCATCCGCGACATGGCCCAGGACAGCCAGGTGCCGGTGCTGGAGTCGCCGATGCTGGCGCGCGCCCTGTACGCCCACACCGAGATCGACCAGCAGGTGCCCGCCGCGCTGTTCACCGCCGTGGCCCAGGTGCTGGCCTATGTGTACCGCCTGCGGGCGGCGCTGCGTGGCGAAGGCGCCATGCCGCGCGAGGTGCCGCAACCCGACGTGCCGGTGGAGCTGGACCCGCACCACGGCCGCACCGCCCCCGCCCCTTGAAGACGACCCGGAGCCCTGACGCATGAACGCCGCCCTGCAACACCTCCAGTCCTGGCTCGGCCGCGGCCGTGGCCACGGACAGGCCCTGGCCGCGCCGATCCTGGTGATGCTGGTGCTCTCCATGATGGTGCTGCCGCTGCCGCCCTGGCTGCTCGACACCTTCTTCACCCTCAACATCGCCCTGGCGCTGACGGTGATGATGGTGGCCGCCTACATGAAGCGGGCACTGGACTTTCTGGCCTTCCCGGTGGTGCTGCTGCTGACCACGCTGCTGCGCCTGTCGCTCAACGTCGCCTCCACCCGCGTGGTGCTGATGGACGGCCACACCGGCCCGGGCGCCGCCGGCTCGGTGATCGAGGCCTTCGGTACCTTTCTGGTGGGCGGCAACTTCGCCGTCGGCCTGACGGTGTTCCTGATCCTGGTGGTGATCAACTTCGTGGTCATCACCAAGGGCGCCGAGCGGATCGCCGAAGTGGGTGCCCGCTTCACGCTGGACGCCATGCCCGGCAAGCAAATGGCGATCGATGCCGACCTGAACGCCGGCCTGATCGACGAGAAAGAGGCCAAGAAGCGCCGCGCCGAGGTGGGCGAAGAGGCCGACTTTTTCGGCAACATGGACGGCGCCTCCAAGTTCGTGCGCGGCGACGCCATCGCCGGCATCCTGATCCTGTTGATCAACATCATCGGCGGCTTTGCCATCGGCATGCTGCAACACGGTCTGTCGGCCGGCGACGCGGCCAACAATTACATTGTGCTGGCCGTGGGCGACGCGCTGGTGGCCCAGGTGCCGGGCCTGCTGATTTCCGTGGCCGCGGCCATGGTCGTGTCGCGCGTGGGCAAGGACGAGGAACTGGGCCAGCAGATCGTGTCGCAGATGTTCATGTCGCCGCGGGTGCTGGCGGTGACCGCCTCGGTGCTGTTCCTGCTGGGCGTGGTGCCGGGCATGCCGCACGTGGTGTTCCTGACGTTTGCCTTCGCCATCGGCGGGGTGGCCTACTGGGTGGCCCACGCCCAGCGCCAGCCCACGCCGGCCGAGGTGCAGGCGCAGCAGGCCGCGGCCGCCGCCGCCCAGCCCGCGCCCGACGCCGAGGCGACCTGGGACGACCTGCAGCCGGTGGACCTGCTGGGCCTGGAGCTGGGCTACCGCCTGATCCCGCTGGTGGACAAGACCCGCCAGGGCGACCTGCTGACCCGCATCAAGGGCGTGCGCAAGAAGTTCGCGCAGGAGGTGGGCTTCCTGCCGCCGGCGGTGCACGTGCGCGACAACCTGGAGCTGCGCCCCAGTGCCTACCGCATCACCCTGCGTGGGGTGGTGGTGGGCGAGGGCGAGTGCTTCCCCGGCCAGCACCTGGCGATCAACCCGGGCCACATCAAGACGCCGCTGATCGGCACCGCCACCACCGACCCGGCCTTTGGCCTGCCGGCGCACTGGATCGACGAACGCCAGAAGGAAAACGCGCAAATGGCGGGTTACACCGTGGTTGATTCCGAGACCGTGCTGGCCACGCATTTGTCACACTTGATGCAAGTCCACGCCGCCAAGCTGCTGAGCCGCACCGAGACCCAGGAGCTGGTGGCGCACGTGGCGAAGTTGGCCCCGAAACTCATCGAAGAAGTGGTTCCTGCAATGGTCTCGATCGGCGTGTTCCAGAAAGTGCTGCAGCTGCTGCTGGAGGAGTCGGTGAACATCCGCGACATCCGCACCATCGTCGAAGCGCTGGCCGAACACGCGGCCCAGACGCAGGACCCGGTGGAGCTGGCCCGGCGCGTGCGCCAGGCGCTGGCCCCAGCCATCGTGCAGCAGATTTACGGCCCGGTGAACGAGCTGGAAGTCATCGCCATCGAACCCGGCCTGGAGCGGCTGCTGACCCAGGCCCTGAGCGGCCAGGGCATGGCCGCCCTGGACCCCGGCGTGGCCGACATGCTGACCCAATCCGCCGCGCGGGTGGCCAACAAGCAGGAAGAGGGCGGCGTGCCCGCCTGCCTGCTGGTGCCCGACGCCATCCGTTCCGCCATGGCGCGCCTGCTGCGCCGCGCCGCCCCGCGCCTGCAGGTGCTGGCGCACAGCGAAATCCCTGACACCCACCTGATCCGGATCGGCCCGATCCTTGGAGAGCCCGCATGAACGCCCAACGCTTTATTGCCCCCAACTCGCGCGCCGCCATGGCCCAGGCCAAGGCCGCCTTTGGCGACAGCGCGGTGATCCTGTCGACCCGCTCCACCGAGCAGGGCTTCGAGGTGGTGGCCACCGCCGAGGAACACCTGGCCACCCTGGCCACCCACAGCGCCCCGGCCGCGCCCGAGCGCCGCGCCGAACGCCCGGGCCTGCAGCAGCGCGCCGCGCAGCAGCTGCCGCCGGTGTCGCCGCAGAGCAGCGTGGCGCAGGACACCGAGACCCTGGCGATGAGCACCCTGTCGTTCCAGGACTACGTGCGCGAACGGATGCTGCGCAAGCGCCGCGAGGCGCTGCAGGGCCAGGCTGCGCCGGTCGCCGCTGCCCGGCCCGCCCCGGCGGCGCCCGTGGCCCGGCCCACTGCCCCGGCGCGCAGCGCCCTGAGCGCGGCCGCCGCCGAAGAGGCCATGCGCCTGCCCTTTGGCCGCCCGGCCGCGCCCGCCGCCAAAGCCCAGGCCAAGCCCGCCCCCGCCGCCGCCCCCGGTGCCGCCAGCCCCCAGCTGAGCGAGCAGATCCAGGGCCTCAAGGCCCTGATGGAAGAGCGCTTCAACACCCTGGCCTGGCTGGGCCAGGCCAAGCAGAACCCGATCCAGTCCAACCTGATGCTCAAGCTGATCCGCGCCGGCTATTCGCCCACGGTGGCGCGCGCGGTGATGGAGCGCCTGCCCGAGGCCTACGGCGCCGCCGACGCCTTCCGTTGGGTGCAGGAGGTGCTGGCGCGCAACCTGAAGACCCCCCGCGACGCCGGCGCCCTGTGCGACGAAGGCGGTGTGTTCGCCCTGATCGGCTCCACCGGCGTGGGCAAGACCACCACCGCCGCCAAGCTGGCGGCCCAGTGCGTCCAGGCCTACGGCGCCAACAGCGTCGGCCTGATCACCCTGGACACCTACCGCGTGGCCGGCTACGAGCAGCTGCGCACCTACGGCCGCATGCTGGGCGTGGTGGCCCACCTGGCGCACGACCGCGCCGCCCTGCAGGACCTGCTGGAGCTGCTGGCCAACAAGCGCATGGTCATCATCGACACCGCGGGCCTGGGCCAGAAGGACCCGCGCATCCAGGACATGATGGCGTTGCTGGACCACCCCAGCATCAAGAAACTGCTGGTGCTCAACGCCGGCGCCCACGGCGACACGCTGGACGAGGTGTTTACCGCCTACAAAGACACCGGCCTGCACGGCGTGGTGCTGTCCAAGGTGGACGAGGCCGCCAAGCTCGGCCCGGCCGTGGACGCGCTGATCCGCCACCAGGCGGTGCTGCGCGGCCTGTGCACCGGCCAGCGCGTGCCCGAAGACTGGCAGCGCCCCGACGCCGCCGCTCTGGTGCGCCTGAGCATGGGCAGCAGCGGCAAGTCGGCCCAGGACCCGCAGGCCAGCGAGCTGGCGTTGTTCTTCACCGATCCGGTGCAGCCCGGCGTGCAACTGGACGGCTGGCATGCTTGAGGCCGGCTTCGACCAGGCCCACGGCCTGCAGGCGCTGGACCTGCGCCCGCCGACGCGCGTGCTGCCGGTGGTGGCCAGCCCCGACGGCGAGCGTTCCCTGGAACTGCTGTGGCGGCTGGAGCACGGCCTGCGCGCCCTGGGCCTGCCGGTGCTGGTGCAGGAAGGCGCGCGCGGCCTGTGCGTGGCCGACGCCCAGGCCGGCCACCGCGAGGTGCTGCGGCGCTGGCTGGACGGCGTGCCGCCCGGCGGCGTGGTGCTGCTGCACGCCCCGCTGGACGCGCTGACCGCCCTGCTGGCCGACAGCCCGGCCCGCCCGCTGGTGGCCCTGACCGACGCCCCGGCGGCCCGGGTCGGCGCCTACAACGCGGTCAAGGTGCTGCACCAGGCCGCGGCCTTGCAACCCATCGTGTTGCGGCTGGAGGCGGTGGACGACCCCGCCGCTGCCCCCGACGTGAGCGCCCGGCTGGCGCAGGCCGAACAGGCCTTGCGCGCCACCTGCGCGCAGCGCCTGGGCTGGGTTCCCGTGGTCTGGCCCCTGGGGTATCATCCCAGCAGGAACGGGACCGTGGCGGGCCGGCTGGCCGAGTCGGGCTGGCTCAAGCTGCTCGACAGCGCACTGACGATCGACGAATCCGAGACCCGAGCCCATGATGACCCCTGCCGCCAGCGTTGCCCGATCCCAGCCGATCAGACCCTCGGAGTTCCAGATGTACACCGCCAAAGGCACGCTTGACCGGAACGCGCAACTCCGCCAGTACAGCCCGCTGGTGCACCGCCTGGCGCACCACATGATCGCCAAGCTGCCCGCCAGCGTCGAGGTGGACGACCTGATCCAGGTCGGCATGATCGGCCTGACCGAGGCCCTGGCCCGGTTCGAGCCGTCGCAGGGCGTGCAGTTCGAGACCTTTGCCAGCCAGCGCATCCGCGGCGCCATGCTCGACGAACTGCGCGACGGCGACTGGATGTCGCGCGGTTCGCGCAAGCTGCAAAAAGACATCGAACACGCGGTGCAGCGGCTGGAACAGCGCTTGTCGCGCAGCCCGAAGGAGTCGGAAATCGCCGACGAGCTGGGCATGAGCCTGGCCGACTACCAGGAAACCCTGGCGCGGGTGCGCGGCACCCAGCTGGTGTACCTGGAAGACCTGTCGGCCAAGGGCGATGACGAGGACCATTTTCTCGACCGCTACCTGCCGGCCGACGCCCAGTCGGACCCGCAGGCCCTGCTGGGCGACCAACGCATGCGCAGTGCGCTGGTGGAGGCCATCACCAAGCTGCCCGAGCGCGAGCAGTACGTGATGAGCATGTACTACGAGCACGACATGAACCTGAAGGAGATCGCCGCGGTGCTGGGCGTGACCGAGTCGCGGGTGAGCCAGTTGCACAGCCAGTCCATCGCCCGGCTGCGGGCGCGGCTGCGCGAGCACTGACGCCGCGCCGGGTGCCTGCTGGAGCGACCAAAGGCCCTGCGGGGCCTTTGGTGTGTCTGGGATGCTTTCGGCGGGTGGCCGGGGGCGCCCGCCCGCCGTGGCTCAGGCCTTGAGGTAGCCCGCGCTGCCCAGCGCGGGGCCGCGCGGCTGGCCGAGCCGGCTGTAGGCCTTGAGCGGATCGGCCGGGAACAGCTGCTGCAGCGCGCGCTGGCTGGCGGCCGAGAGCTGGGCGGTGTGGGCGTGCAGGGTGTCCAGGCCGCTTTGCAGCTGCTGCAGCCGCTGCTGCACGTCCGGGGGTGGAGCGCCCAGGGGGCGGGTCGCCTGGAAGGCGGGGGCCAGGGCCGACATGGCCTGTGCCAGCGCCGCGCAGCGCTGCACCAGGGTGTCGGCTTCGCCGCTGGCCGGGCTGTCGGTGGCGGCGGTTTGCGCCTGGGCCAGGGCCGCCAGGGCGTCGTCCAGCCGCTGCAGGCACAGGGTCCAGGGCGCGGCCAGGGTCATGCGGGGCGTCAGGCTTGCGGGGTGTCGCCCGAGCGGCCGGGGGCGCTGGCCACGCTCAGCATTTCGCGGGCGTTTGCGATCATCTTGTCGGCAATGGCCTCGGCGTTGACCGAGAACGAGCCGTTCTGGATGGCCGCGCGCATGGCCTGCACCTTTTCGGCGTTGAACACGTCGGTGCCGGAGCGGGCCACGCCGTTGGTCATGGTCTGGGTGACCGGCGAGAGCTTGACCGAGACGCTGGCGGGGCTGTCGGGCGCCGCCGCTGGGGTGGCGCTGGAGGGGGTCGCAGCAGCACGTTCCGCAGGCTTGGCAGACCCCACGGACGTGGCACTGACGGACTGTTCGGGCAGGCTGTTGACTTTCATGACACTCTCCAAGCCCCAAACAAGGGGGCGCTTGAGAGCCTTATCGACCATTCGTGTGGCGACTTTAACCCTTTTTTTGTGCTAGCGGGGCCGGCCGCGGGCGGACTGTGGGGCGGGCCCCACAACCGGCGGGTCAGAGCGCGACTTCGACGGTGTCGGCGTCGCGGACGGTGCCGGTCAGCACCTTGCGGTTGGGCAGGCGCACCCGGGCCGGCTGACCGACGTGGCCGTGGGTCAGCGCCTGGCCGCTGGCCGACAGCTGGAAGCCCGGGCCCCGCACCTGCACCCGCACCGGGGTGCCGGCGCTGAACACCTGGGGCGTGCGCACCCAGCCTTGGCGCAGCACCTGGCCGGGCATGAGGGCGCGGGCCGCCTCCTGGCCCAGCCAGTCCTCGGTCCGGGCCAGCACCGGGGTGGGGTGTTCGGCCCAGTCGATTTCGGTGAGGTCGGCGTCGGCGGCCGTCAGCGGCGTGCCGGGCGCGACCGGGCGGCGCACCACCCAGGCCGGGCCCCAGGCGCGCACGGTGACCGGCAGGAACACGTTCCAGCCGTTGGGTCGGTCCACGCAGCGCAGGCCGATGCGCGAACGGCCCCAGAGCCGGGTGCCCGCGGGCAGGTAGGGTTCCACCCGCTGGCAGGGCGCCAGGCGCAGCCGGCGGTCGAGTTGGCCCACCTCCACCTCGGGGCGCAGGGGCAGGGCACCGGGGGCGCTGCCGGCCAGTTCCTGCTGGACCCAGCGCTGGGCCTGCGCCGTCCAGGCGGCCGCGGGTGCCGGCGCTTGCGCCAGGGCGGCCGCGGCGGCCAGGGCCAGCGCCGCGCCAGCGGCCAGCCGCACCAGGGGCTGGGCGCGGGGCGCGGTGGGCAGGGGCCAGGGGGCGGCGGTCATACCCTGCGACTGTAGGCCGGTGGCGGCGCGGGCAAAGCCGGGAAATGCCGGGGCGATGGCGGGCTTATCGGGGCTTCAAAAAGCCTCAAGTTTTTGACAATTCCTTTCATCGGCCCTGTGGGGCTTGCCACCGTGAGATGCAGGAGCGCACATGATCGAACAACTGACCCGCCGCATGGAGTTTTTCTCCAACGCGTTGCAGTTGCGCGCGCACCGCCAGCAGGTGATCGCCAGCAACATCGCCAACGCCGACACGCCGGGCTATGTGGCCCGCGACTTCAAGTTCCAGGAGGCGTTGCAGAACGTCTCGGGCGCGGCGCGGCCCGGCGCCGGCGTGGGCAGCCCACTGGCCGGCCACGACCCGCGCCACCTGCGCACCGCGGCCAGCGCCGGCGGCGTGGGCGAACGCACCCGCGCCGACTACACGGTGCAGACCCAGCCCAGCCTGGACGGCAACAGCGTGGACATGGACCAGCAACGGGCCAACTTCACCGACAACGCCATCCAGTACGAGTCCACGCTGCGCTTCATCAACGGGCACGTGAAAACCATGCTCAGCGCCATCCAGGGCCAATAAGGAGAGCGGTCATGTCGATGTTCACCATTTTCGGGGTTTCGGGCAGCGCCATCAGCGCCCAGGCCCAGCGCCTGAACACCGTGGCCAGCAACCTGGCCAACGCCGACGCGGTGGCCGGCCCCGACGGCCAGGCCTACAAGGCGCGCCAGGTGCTGTTCCAGACCGTGCCCATGGGCCCCAACGCCGCGTCGGCCGGGGTCAAGGTGCAGAACATCGTGGAGAGCGACGTGCCCAACCGCCGCGTCTTCAACCCGCAGCACCCCAGCGCCGACGGCGACGGCTACGTCACCCACTCCAACGTCAACCCGGTGGAGGAGATGGTCAACATGATTTCGGCCTCGCGTTCGTACCAGAACAACGTCGAGGTGATGAACACCGCCAAGTCCCTGCTGCTGAAGACGCTGCAGATGGGCCAGTAACCCCTTTGAGGCCCGCACCATGTACATGACCCCCCTGTCCAGCAGCGAGATCGACGCCTACAACGCCCAAGGCGGCGCGCAGGCCGAATCGACCGACCCCAAGGCGGCGCAGGACCGCTTCCTCAAGCTGTTCGTCGCGCAACTGAGCAACCAGGACCCGATGAACCCGATGGACAACGCCCAGATGACCACGCAGATGGCGCAGATCAACACGGTTACCGGCATCCAGCAGGTCAACGAGACGCTCAAAGGGCTGGCGGCCCAGGCCAGTGCGCTGCAGAGCATGCAGGGCGCCTCGCTGGTGGGGCGCCAGGTCATCACCCAGGGCAACAGCCTGTCGGTGAACGACGGCACCGCCACCGGCAGCTTCAACCTGAACGAGGCGGCCGACAGCGTGCGCGTGGACGTGCTGGGCCGCGCCGGCGAGCTGCTGGGCAGCGTCAACCTGGGCGCGCGTTCGGCCGGCATGCACAACTTCGACTGGGCGTTGGGCAACGTGGACCCGGCCCAGGTGGCCAGCCTGCAGGTGACCGCCACGTCGGCGGGCCAGTCGGTGGCGGCGATTCCGTTGTCGCGCCAGCGGGTGGAGTCGGTGGGCATGGTGGACGGCACCCTGCGCATGCGCACCGAGAGCGGCCTGACCGTGAGCTACGACCAGGTGCTGGCGTTTCTGTGATCTGACGACTTCCCTCAGGAGAGAACCATGAGCTTCCAAACCGGCCTGTCGGGCCTGAACGCATCGAGCCGCAACCTGGACGTGATCGGCCACAACATCGCCAACGCCAACACCACCGGCATGAAGGCCTCGCGCATCGAGTTCGCCGAGCTGTACGCCAGCTCGCTGGGCGCGGCCGGCGGCTCCAACAGCGGCATCGGGGTGCAGGTGGCCACCGTGTCGCAACTGTTCACCCAGGGCAACATCAAGGTCACCGGCAACCAGCTGGACCTGGCCATCAACGGCAGTGGCTTTTTCCAGGTCAAGGGCACCGACGGCGTGACCTACACCCGCAACGGCGAGTTCAAGCTGGACAAAGACGGCTACATCATCACCAACAACGGCGCGCGGCTGCAGGGCTACGCCACCGACGAGGTCGGCAAGCTGAGCAACGGCAAGGAAACGAAAGACCTGCGCTTGCCCACGGGGGCGCCGATCGACCCACGGGCCACCACCAACATCAACATCACCGCCAACCTGGA
>NZ_JAAQQT010000533.1:0-6285 GCF_011742065.1 Aquabacterium sp. A08 | reverse complement strand
TGCCGCGCCTGTCAAACCCCGGGCTTTGATGGCATGATTTCCGCATGAACACCCTGCGCGTGGCCACCTACAACATCCACAAGGGCGTGCAGGGCCTGGGGCCGGCGCGCCGGCTGGAAATCCACAACCTGGTGCACGCGGTGGAGCAGTTCGATGCCGACATCGTCTGCCTGCAGGAGGTGCGCGGCTTCAACCGCCAGATGCAGCGCCGCTTTGCCCACTGGCCGGCCGAAGGCCAGGCCCACGTGCTGGCGCCCGAGGGGTACGAGGCGGTGTACCGCAGCAACGCCGTCACCCGCCATGGCGAACACGGCAACGCCTTGCTCAGCCGCTGGCCGGTGCTGGGCCAGGGCCACCACGACGTGTCCGACCACCGCTTCGAGCAGCGCGGCCTGCTGCACGTGACGGTGCAGGTCGAGGACCGGCCGGTGCACGTGGTGGTGGTGCACCTGGGCCTGATCCACGCCAGCCGCGAACGCCAGGTGCAGGCGCTGGGGCGCTTCATCGCCCGCGAGGTGCCGCCCGACGCCGCCCTGGTGGTGGCCGGCGACTTCAACGACTGGGGCGTGCGCCTGCATCCGGCCATGGCCCGCTTCGGCTTGCACACCTTCGACGGCATCCGCCTGGCCACCTACCCGTCGCGCCTGCCGCTGCTGCACCTGGACCGCATTTACGTGCGTGGATTGCGCCTGCTGCACGCGCAGGTGCCGCACGGGCGCGCCTGGCCGCGCCTGTCCGACCACCTGCCGCTGATCGGGGAGTTTGCTTGGCCGTGAAGCCACCGCTGCAACCCGGCCACCGGCTGCGGCTGCTGCAAGGTGGCGACGCGCTGTTTCCCGCGCTGGTGCAGGCCATGGACCGCGCGCGCCAGGTGGTGCACCTGGAAACCTACATTTTTGAATTCGCCCACGGCACCCTGCCTGTGGCCGAGGCGCTGGAGCGTGCGGCGCTGCGCGGGGTGTCGGTGCGGCTGGTGGTGGACGGGGTGGGCACCCCGGCCATCCCGGCCGAATGGCGCCAGCGCTTTCGCCACGCCGGGGTGCAGTGGCGGGTCTATGCCCCGCTGGGCCGCCTGGGCCTGCTCATTCCCAGCCGCTGGCGCCGCTTGCACCGCAAGCTGTGCGTGGTGGACGGGGTGGTGGGCTTCTGCGGCGGCATCAACCTCATCGACGACCGCGATGACCTGGACCTGGGCCGCCTGAGCGCCCCGCGCTTGGACTTTTCGCTGCAGGTCAGCGGCCCGCTGGTGGCCGACATGCAAGAGACGATGGAGCAGCTCTGGTGGCGCTTGCAGGCCGTGCGCGCCGCGCGCCAGCGCGAATTCCGCGCCGCCTGGGAGGCCCTGCGCGTGGGCCTGCCGCGCCTGGAAGCCTGGGACTGGCCCGAGCCCGTGGGCGGCCCCGCGCCACACCCCGAACTGCACGCCCACCGGGCCAGCGCCGCGCTGCTGCTGCGCGACAACCTGCGCCACCGCCACGACATCGAACGCGCCTACCTCAAAGCCCTTGGCGAGGCGCGGCAGGAGGTGGTCATTGCCAACGCCTACTTCATCCCCGGGCGGCGGCTGCGCCGGGCGCTGGTGCTGGCGGTGCAGCGCGGGGTGCGGGTGCGCCTGCTCATCCAAGGGCGTTACGAGCGTTTTTTGCAGTACCACGCCGCGCGCCCGGTGCACCACCGCCTGCTGGCCGCGGGGGTGGAGATCCACGAATACGCCCCCAGCGCCCTGCACGCCAAGGTGGCTGTGGTGGACGGCCGCTGGGCCACCGTCGGTTCCACCAACCTCGACCCCTTGAGCCTGCTGCTGGCGCGCGAGGCCAACGTCGTCACCACCGACGCCGGCTTTGCCCGCCAGTTGCGCGACCGGCTGGACCGCCTCATGCGCACCCAGGGCGCCACCCTGACGCTGGCCGAGCTGGGCAGCCGCCCCTGGCACGAGCGCCTGCGCGACCGCGTCGCCTTTGCCGTGATGCGGACCGTGCTCTTCCTCACCGGCCACCGTTATTGACCCAGCCCCAGCGCCGTGGGCCGTGCGGTGTTAGCATGGGCCATGCTGATGAAATCTTCAGAGACCATGACCGACGCTCCCACCGACGAAGGCACCCCGGTGTCCGTGAAAATCCGCGAGCGCCTGCAGGCCGCCCGCCAACGGTTTCACTCCAACGACAACATCGCCGACTTCCTCCAGCCGGGCGAACTCGAGGCGCTGCTCGACGAGGTCACCGAGAAGATGCAGGGCGTGCTCGACAGCATGGTGATCGACACCGTCAACGACCACAACACCGACAACACCGCCCGGCGCGTGGCCAAGATGTACCTGAAAGAGGTGTTCGGCGGCCGCTACGTGAAGGCGCCCACCATCACCGAATTCCCCAACGCCGAGCACCTCAACGAGCTGATGATCGTCGGCCCGATCACCGTGCGCAGCGCCTGCAGCCACCACTTCTGCCCGGTGATCGGTCGGGTGTGGATCGGCGTCATGCCCAACGAACACACCAACGTCATCGGGCTGAGCAAGTACGCGCGCCTGGCCGAGTGGATCATGGGCCGCCCGCAGATCCAGGAAGAGGCCGTGGTGCAGCTGGCCGACCTGATTCAAGAGAAAACCCAGCCCGACGGCCTGGCCATCGTGATGGAGGCCAGCCACTACTGCATGGCTTGGCGCGGCGTGAAGGACATGGACAGCAAGATGATCAATTCCGTCATGCGCGGCGTCTTCCTCAAGGACAGCAACCTGCGCCGCGAATTCCTGTCGCTCATTCCCCGGGGCAAGTGAGATGCTGGTCCGACTGCTCTACGTCAGCCGCGCGGTGCAACCCGACAGCACCGACGCCATCCAGGCCATCCTGGCCGCCGCGCGTCAGCACAACCTGCACAATGGCATCACCGGCATCCTCTGCTACGGCGGCGGGGTGTTTGTGCAGGCCATCGAAGGCGGCCGCTCGGCCGTCAACCGGTTGTACAACCACATCATCGAAGACCCGCGCCACCAGGACGTGGAGCTGCTGCACTACGAAGAAATCACCGAGCGCCGTTTCGGCGGCTGGACCATGGGGCAGGTGAACCTGAGCAAGCTCAACACCTCCATCGTGCTCAAGTACTCCGAAAAGCCCGAGTTCGACCCCTACAGCGTGTCGGGCAAGGTGTCGCTGGCGCTGCTGGAAGAGCTGATGGCCACGGCCAGCATCATCGGCCGCGCCTGACCCCTGGGGCCGCGCCCGCCCCGGGCGCCGGCCTGCCCTGACCGCATGACCCCGCCCTTGGCCGCCCCCGCCCTGTGGGGCTGCGACTTCAGCAGCGCCCCCAGCCGCCGCAAGCCGGTGGTGCTGGCCGTGGGCCGGTGCGAGGGCCGCCCCGGCGCACAACGGGTGGTGCTGGAGCGCTGGGACACCTTCGACACCCTGGACGGCTGGGCCCACCGCCTGCGCGAGCCGGCCGACTGGGTCGGCGGCTTTGACCTGCCGTTTGGCCTGCCGCGCGAACTGGTGGAGGCCCTGGGCTGGCCCACCGACTGGCTGGCCTGTATGCGCCATTACGCCGCGCTGTCGCGCGACGAGATCCGCACCGCCTTTGCCGCCTTTTGCCACGCCCGGCCCGTGGGCGGCAAGTTCGCCCACCGCGCCACCGATGGCCCGGCCGGCTCCAGCCCCAGCATGAAATGGGTCAACCCGCCGGTGGCCTTCATGCTGCACGCCGGGGTGCCGCTGTTGATCGACGCGGGGGTCTGCCTGCCTGGGTTGCACCCGGGCACCCCCGACACCGGCGCAGGGCCCGACACCCCGGCCGTGCGGCCGCGCCGGGTGGCGCTGGAAGCCTACCCCGGCCTGCTGGCGCGCAGCGTGCTGGGCACCCGCAGCTACAAAAGCGACGACAAGGCCAAGCAAACGCCGGAGCGTTTCATCGCCCGCAAAGACCTGGCCGACGCGCTCGAAACCGGACGGGCGCCCTTGCTGGCCGAGGCTGGGCTGCGCCTGAAATGGACCCATGCCCAGCGCGAAGCGGCGCTGGACGACGCCAGCGGCGACCGCCTGGACGCGGTGCTGTGCTTGTTGCAAGCGGCCTGGGCCTGGACGCAACACGCGGCCGGGCACCCGTGCTACGGCTTGCCCGCGTTCGACCCGTTGGAGGGCTGGATCGTGTCGGCCTGAGTGTTGACCACACCCCGGAGGCGGGGTGGGGCTGGTTCAGTGCGCGGTGCCGCAGACGGCGCAGGCCGGGTTGCGGCCGAGTTGCACCTCGGTGAATTCCAGACCGCGGCCGTCCAGCATCTGCAGCCGACCCACCAGGCGCGAGCCCATGCCGATCAGCAGCTTGAGTGCTTCGGCCGCCTGCATGGTGCCCACCATGCCCACCAGCGGTGCGAACACGCCCAGGGTGGCGCAGCGGGTTTCTTCCAGGCCGTCGGTGTCGGGGAAGACGCAGGCGTAGCAGGGCGAAGCGGCGTCGCGCGCGTCGTACACCGACAGCTGCCCGTCGAAGCGGATGGCCGCGCCCGACACCAGCGGCACCCGGTGGCGCACGCAGGCGCGGTTGATGGCGTGGCGGGTGGCGAAGTTGTCGGTGCAGTCCAGCACCACCTGGGCGGTGGGCACCAGCGCGTCCAGCAGGGCGGCGTCGGCGCGCTGGGTCACCGTGTCCACCCGCACCTCGGGGTTGATGGCGTGCATCGCCACCTTGGCCGATTCGGCCTTGGGCTGGCCGACGCGGTCCAGGTTGTGGGCGATCTGCCGCTGCAGGTTGGTGGCGTCCACGGTGTCGTGGTCCACCAGGGTGATGCGGCCCACCCCGGCGCTGGCCAGGTACAGCGCCACCGGCGAGCCCAGCCCGCCCGCCCCGATGACCAGGGCGTGCGCGGCCAGCAGCGCTTCCTGGCCTTCCACCCCGACCTCGTTGAGCAGGATGTGGCGCGAGTAGCGCAGCAGTTGCTCGTCGTTCATGCCGCGCGGCTCAGTTGTCGGCTGTGGGCGCGGTGCGCTCGGTGGCGGTCTTGCTGGCCACCACCGGCAGGCCCTTGAGCTGGTTCAGCGCCTGCTGCAGCGGGAAGTCCTGGTCTGAGCCGAACTCGGGCAGCACGCGTCCGCCGGGGTTCTTGCGCTGTTCTTCTTCCAGCCGCTGGCGGGCCTGTTCGCGTTCCTGTTCGCGCTGGCGCAGGGCGGCCTGTTCGGCGTCGTTCAGGGGTTTTTCCTGGCCGTTGCCCAGGTGTTTTTCCAGGTCGGCCTCGCGCGTGCGCAGCGCGGCAAACAGGTTTCCTTCGGCGGTTTCGTCCAGCCACACGTCGGGCACGATGCCCTTGGCCTGGATGGAGCGGCCGCTCGGCGTGTAGTAGCGCGCCGTGGTGATTTTCAGGCCGGTGTCGGGGCCCAGGGGGCGCACCGTCTGCACCGAGCCCTTGCCGAAGGTCTGACTGCCCATGACGGTGGCGCGTTTGTGGTCCTGCAGCGCGCCGGCCACGATCTCGCTGGCCGAGGCCGAGCCTTCGTTGACCAGCACCACCAGCGGCACGGTTTTCAGCGCGCCCTGGGTGGCGGCGGTGAGCTTCTGGATCGGGTCGTTGCCGCTGCGGCGCAGGTAATAGCGCGGTGCCGCCAGGTAGCTGGCCTTGCTTTCCTCGAGCTGGCCGTTGGTGGTGACCACGGTCACGTTCTCGGGCAGGAAAGCGGCCGACAGGGCCACGGCGGCGTCCAGCAGGCCGCCCGGGTCGTTGCGCAGGTCCAGCACCAGGCCCTTGAGCTTGGGTTCCTGTTTGTAAATGTCTTCCAGCTTGCGCGCAAAGTCTTCGACCGTGCGTTCCTGGAACTGCGACACCCGCAGCCAGGCGTAACCGGGCTCGATCACCTTGGACTTGACGCTCTGCGTCTTGATTTCCTGGCGCGTGATGGTCACCGGGAAGGTGCGGTTCTCGTCGCGGCGGAACACCGTCAGCGTGACCTTGGTGTTGGGCTCGCCGCGCATGCGCTTGACCGCGTCGTTGATGGTCATGCCCTTGACCGGCGCGTCGTCCACCTTGGTGATCAGGTCGTTGGACTTGAGGCCGGCGCGGAAGGCTGGGGAGTCTTCAATGGGGGAGACGACCTTGACCAGGCCGTCTTCCATGGTGATTTCGATGCCCACGCCGACGAAGCGGCCGCTGGTGCCTTCGCGGAATTCCTTGAAGCTCTTTTTGTCGAAGTACTGCGAGTGCGGGTCCAGGCTGGACACCATGCCCGAGATGGCGTCGGTGATGAGCTTTTTCTCGTCCACCGGCTCCACGTAGTCGCTCTTGACCATGCCGAAAACGGCGGCCAACTG
>NZ_JAAQQT010000532.1:0-4293 GCF_011742065.1 Aquabacterium sp. A08 | reverse complement strand
ACCCAGCAGATGGCGGCCGGCTACGCCCTCTACGGCCCCACCACCATGCTGGTGCTGACCGTGGGCACCGGCGTGTACGGCTTCACCCTGGACCCCAGCCTGGGCGAATTCAAGCTCACCCACCCGCAGATCCAGATCCCGGCCGACACGCAGGAATTCGCCATCAACGCCTCCAACAGCCGCTTCTGGGAGGCGCCGGTCAAGCGCTACGTGGACGAGTGCCTGGCCGGCCGGTCCGGACCGCGCGGCAAGGACTTCAACATGCGCTGGATCGCCTCGATGGTGGCCGAGGCCCACCGCATCCTGATGCGCGGCGGCGTTTTCCTCTACCCGCGCGACACCAAGGACGCGGCCAAGCCCGGCCGCCTGCGCCTGCTGTACGAGGCCAACCCGATCGGCTGGCTGGTGGAGCAGGCCGGCGGCCGCGCCAGCACCGGCCGGGTGCCGGTGCTGGCGGTGCCACCCACCGGCTTGCACCAGCGCATCGGGCTGGTGTTCGGTTCGCGCCACGAGGTCGAGCGCATCGAGCGCTACCACGCCGAGCCGGTGGCCACCCGGGACGCCGTCCCGCTGTTCGCCGAACGCAGCCTGTTCCGCGACTGACGCGCCCGCCCATTCCCCCGCTCCCCGGAGACCGCCATGTCCGAACGCCACCCCATCATCGCCATCACCGGCTCCTCCGGTGCCGGCACCTCCACCGTCACCCGTACCTTCGCCCACATCTTCCGGCGCGAAGGGGTGCGCGCCGCCATCGTCGAAGGCGACAGCTACCACCGCTACAACCGCCAGGAGATGAAGGCGCAGGCGGCGGAGGCCGAACGCCTGGGCAACGTCAACTTCAGCCACTTCGGGGCCAGCGCCAACCTGTTCGAGGAAATCGAGCACCTGTTCCGCACCTACAGCGCCACCGGTCAGGGCCAGAGCCGCAAATACCTGCACAACGCCGAAGAAGCCGCTCCCTACGCCCAGGCGCCCGGCACCTTCACCCCCTGGGAGCCGCTGCCGGCCGACACCGACATGCTGTTCTACGAAGGCCTGCACGGCGCCGTCGTCACGCCCGAGGTCAACGTCGCCCAGTACCCCGACCTGCTCATCGGCGTGGTGCCCGTCATCAACCTGGAATGGATCCAGAAGCTCTGGCGCGACAAGCACATGCGCGGCTACAGCGCCGAGGCGGTGACCGACACCATCCTGCGCCGCATGCCCGACTACGTCCACTACATCACGCCGCAGTTCCAGTACACCCACGTCAACTTCCAGCGCGTCCCGGTGGTGGACACCTCCAACCCCTTCATCGCCCGCGACGTGCCCACCGCCGACGAGAGCATGGTGGTGATCCGCTTCGCCAACCCCAAGGGCATCGACTTTCCCTACCTGCTCAGCATGATCGAGCGCTCCTGGATGAGCCGGGCCAACACCATCGTCGTGCCCGGCGGCAAGATGGAGCTGGCCATGCAACTCATCTTCACCCCCTTCATCTGGCGCATGATGGAGCGCAAGAAACGCGCCCTCGGCCTGGCCTGAGCCCCCCACCGCGAGCCCCACCATGAACCTGCACGACCTGCCCAGCGGCCCCCTGGCCCCGCCCGAGCCCACCCCCGCCTTGGCCCGCCGCATGGCCAACGCCCTGCGCATGCTGGCGGTGGACGCGGTGGAACAGGCCCAGAGCGGCCACCCCGGTGCCCCCATGGGCATGGCCGACATCGCCGAGGTGCTGTGGCACCGCCACCTGAAGCACAACCCGACGAACCCGCACTGGCCCGACCGCGACCGCTTCGTGCTCAGCAACGGCCACGGCTCCATGCTGCTCTACGCCTTGCTGCACCTGACCGGCTACGACCTGCCCATGGACGAGCTGCGCCGCTTCCGCCAGCTGCACAGCCGCACCCCCGGCCACCCCGAGGTGGGCCTGACCCCCGGGGTCGAAACCACCACCGGCCCGCTCGGTCAGGGGCTGGCCAACGCGGTGGGCATGGCGCTGGCCGAAAAGCTGCTGGCGGCCGAGTTCAACCGGCCGGGCCACGCCATCGTCGACCACCACACCTACGTCTTTCTGGGCGACGGCTGCCTGATGGAAGGCATCAGCCACGAGGCCTGCGGCCTGGCCGGCACGCTGCGCCTGAGCCAGCTGGTGGCGCTGTACGACGACAACGGCATCTCCATCGACGGCCACGTCGAGGGCTGGTTCACCGACGACACCCCGGCCCGTTTTGAAGCCTACGGCTGGCACGTGGTCCGCGCGGTGGACGGGCACGACCCCGCCGCCGTGGACGCCGCCCTGCGGGCCGCCCGGGCACAGGCCGCCCGACCCGACGGCCGGCCGACGCTGATCTGCTGCAAGACGGTGATCGGCCAGGGTGCGCCGCACAAAGCCGGCAGCCACGAGGTGCACGGCGCCGCGCTGGGCCCGGCCGAGGTGCAGGCCACGCGCGACGCCCTGGGCTGGACCGCCGCCCCCTTCGAGGTGCCGCCCGACGTGGCCGCCGCCTGGGACGCCCGCGAACGCGGCGCCTGCCGCGAGGCCGACTGGCGCCAGCGCTTCGAAGCCTACCGCGCCGCCCATCCGACCCTGGCCGCCGAGTTCGAGCGCCGCATCCGGGGCGAACGCCTGCCCGCCTATGCCGAGCGCCTGCCCGACATCCTCGCCGGCATCGCCGCCAACGCCGCGCCGCTGGCCACCCGCAAGGCCAGCCAGAACGCCCTCAGTGCCCTGGCGCCGCTGCTGCCCGAGCTGTTTGGTGGCAGCGCCGACCTGACCGCCTCCAACCTCACCGACTTCGCGGGCTGCACCCCGGCCGGGCGCGACCGCTGGGGCAACCACCTGAGCCACGGCGTGCGCGAATTCGGCATGGCCGCCGTGTTGAACGGCATGGCGCTGCACGGCGGGCACATCCCCTACGGCGGCACCTTCCTCACGTTTTCCGACTACTCGCGCAACGCCATCCGCATGGCCGCGCTGATGAAGCAGCGCGTCATCCACGTCTTCACCCACGACTCCATCGGTCTGGGCGAGGACGGCCCGACCCACCAGAGCGTGGAGCACGTGCCCAGCCTGCGCCTGATCCCCAACCTCGATGTCTGGCGCCCGGCCGACGGGCTGGAAACCGCCGTGGCCTGGGCCTGCGCCATCGAGCGGCACGACGGCCCCAGCGCCCTGTGCCTGAGCCGCCAGGCGCTGCCGCGCGTGACCGCCGGCATCGGGGCCGGCACCATTCGGCTCGGCGGCTACGTGCTGTCCGAGGTGGATGCGCCCCAGGCCGTCATCGTCGCCACCGGCTCGGAAACCTCGCTGGCGCTGGCGGCGCAGGGCCTGCTGGCCGGGCAGGGCGTGCGCGCCCGGGTCGTGTCCATGCCCTGCACCAGTGCGTTCGACCGCCAGCCCCTGGCCTACCAACACAGTGTCTTGCCGCTGCACCTGCCCACCGTGGCGGTGGAGGCTGCCCACCCCGACTTCTGGCGCAAATACGTCGGACGCCGCGGTGCGGTGGTCGGCATCGCCACCTTCGGCGAATCGGCGCCCGCGCCGGCGCTGTACGCGCACTTCGGCCTCACCGCGGCGGCCGTGGCGCAAGCGGTGCAGGCCCTGTTGCAACCCCCCGCCTGATGGAACCCCCTCGCATGACCGCCTACCCCTACGACCTCGTGCTGTTCGACCTCGACGGCACCCTGATCGAGACCGCGCCCGAAATCGCCGACGCCGTCAACGACACCCTGATCGAAATCGGCCTGGCGCCGGTGGAGCAGGCGCGCGTGGACCGCTGGATCGGCCACGGCACCCGCGAACTGCTGATCCAGGCCCTGGCCTGGCGCTGGGGCGAGCCGGCCGAGGCGGTGCGCGCCTCGGACCGCTTTGCCACCCTTGAGGCCGCCTTCGGCCGCCACTACCAGCGCCGCTGTGGCACCCGCAGCCAGCTGTACCCCCAGGTGCGCGCCACCCTGCAGGCGCTGCGGGCGGTGGGCGTCAAGCTGGCGGTGGTGACCAACAAGGAAGGGCGCTACACCCAGGCCGTGCTCGACGCCCACGTCCTGGCCCCGCTGTTCGACCGCGTCGTCAGCGGCGACACCCTGCCGGTGAAAAAACCCAACCCCTTGGGCATCGCCGACACCCTGCTGCGCTACGGCGTGGTCCCCGAGCGGGCGCTGTTCGTCGGCGATTCGTCCATCGACGTCGCCACCGCGCGCAACGCCGGCGTCGCCGTCTGGGCCTTGCCCTATGGCTACAACATGGGCGAGCCCATCGAGGCCTGCGGCCCCGACCGGGTCATCGCCGACTTCTCGGCCCTGGCGCCCGCG
>NZ_JAAQQT010000531.1:0-723 GCF_011742065.1 Aquabacterium sp. A08 | reverse complement strand
TTGGTGCCCAGGAGAGGACTCGAACCTCCACGCCTCTCAGCGCTAGTACCTGAAACTAGTGCGTCTACCAATTCCGCCACCTGGGCTTTCAGATAAGCTGAAAGTATAGCACGCAAAAACACTGCAGCGAGTGCAAAAGACACGAGTGAAAGAAAAGAATCCCAATTTGTTGTTGTCCGAGTTTGAGGGGGTGGTCGCCGGCCACCGCGATGGCCACGGTTTCGTCCTGCGCGACGACGGTCAGCCCGATGTCTACCTGCCGCCCAACGAGATGCGCGCCGTCCTGCACAAGGACCGGGTCAAGGCCCGGGTGGTGCGCCAAGACCGCCGGGGCCGGCCCGAAGGCCGCGTGACCGAGATCCTGGAGCGGGCCAAGGCCCCGATCATCGGCCGCCTGCTGCAGGAAAGCGGCGTCTGGCTGGTGGCGCCGGAGGACAAGCGCTACGGCCAGGACGTGCTCATTCCCAAGGGCGCGACCGGCTCTGCCAAGCCGGGCGAGGTGGTGGTGGTGGAACTGACCGAGCCCCCGGCGCTGTACGGGCAGCCGGTGGGTCGGGTGAAAGAGGTGCTCGGCGACATCGACGACCCGGGCATGGAGATCGAGATCGCGGTGCGCAAGTACGACGTGCCGCACGAGTTTTCCGAGGCCGCGCTGGCCCAGTCGCGCGGGCTGCCCGACAAGGTGCGCGCCAGCGACAAGCGTGGCCGCATCGACCTGACCGA
>NZ_JAAQQT010000530.1:0-1739 GCF_011742065.1 Aquabacterium sp. A08 | reverse complement strand
GCCTTCAAACCCCCCATCGCCTGACCCCGAGCGCCCCCGTGCGTCCGCCGCGCCCCTGGGTGCCGGCCGCGTTTCGTGTGTTTTCGTGGAGAGATGGATGTCCTCACCCCCCCTGCGCCCGTCCCGGCGCCCCCTGCCCCGCCGCTGGGCGGCGCTGGCCGCCGCCGGCGTGTTCGGCCTGATCGGCTTGCCGGCCCTGGCCCAAACGGCCGCCCCGGCCGACGCCCCCGACTGGGCCAGCGCCAACCGCCGTGTCGGCGAACTGCTGCGCGGCCACCTCGACGCCGTGCGCTGGGAAGCCGCGCACCCGTCCCCCCTGGTGGCCACGCCGCCGGTGGCCACAGGCCCCGTGCTGACGCGCGACGCCGCGCTGCGTGCCGCCCGCGCCACCCGGCCCGACCTGGTCGCCCCCCCTGGCACCGGCGCGGTGGAACGGGCCCGGTTGCAACAAGCCACCGCGGCCTGGGCCCAGACCGTGACCCTGGCCTGGCTGGACGCGGTGGCCGCGCGCGAAGCCTTGCACCCGCTGGCCCCGGCGGTGAACGCCACCCACGCCGCCACCGAGCTGGCCCGGCGCATGGCCGCCGTCGGCAACTGGAGCGCCGCCCGTGCCGCCGGCGAGGCGCAGGTGTGGCTGGCCGTGCAACAGCAGTGGGCCGCCGCCCAGCAACGGGCCCGCGCCACCGAACAGCGGCTGCGGCAACACCTGCCCGGCCACGGCACGGCGGAGGCGCTGGCCCTGCCCCACACCCTGCCCCCGCTGCCCCCGCCGACCGACGCGGACCCCCCCGCCCACGCCGAGGCCGCCCTGGCGGCCCATCCGGCATGGCCCCTGGCCGAGGCCGAGGCGCAGCGGCGCGAGGCCGCCCTGCCCGCCCCGGCACGCGCCCAGCTGGCGCAGGCCCTGGCCGCCGTCTGGGACGCCGCCGGCCCCACCGGGCTGGCCGAACGCCCCTGGGGCATGCCCTGGCCCCACGGCTGGCACGAGGCCGCCGAGGCCCGCGCCCAGGCCGACCGGCTGGCACGGCAGGTCCGCGCCGACCTGGCCCTCGCCACCGACGCCCACCGCAGCGCCCACGCCGCGGCCCAGCTTGCCGAGCAGGCCCTGGCCCTGAGCCAGCAACAGCTCGACGACATGCAGCTGCGCTACAACGGCATGCTGCACAGCACCTGGGACCTGGTGGCCGCCGGCCGCGCCCGCGCCCAGGCCGCGCTGGCCCTGACGCAGGCGCGCCACGACGCCTGGCGCGCCCACACCGACCTGCAGGCGGTGCTCGCGGGCCTGCCCTACAGCGGCGGCCCCGCCAACGCCAACGCCGGCGCGAGCACTGCCGCCCCGAAAGGACACTGACCATGCAACGCCGCCAATTCTTCCAGCGCACCCTGGCCGCCGGCGCCTTCACCGCCGCTGCCAGCAGCACCGTCGGCCGCTCGGCCCTGGCCGGCCTGCCCGAACCCGTCATCGCCACCGGTCCCGCCACCGCCCCGCCCTGGTCGCCGCCCGGCGTCACCGGCGCCGGCCGGCCCTACCGCCCGGTCGTCACCCTCAACGGCTGGACGCTGCCGTTCCGCATGAACCAGGGCGTCAAGGAATTCCACCTGGTGGCCGAACCGGTGGTGCGCGAAATGGCCCCCGGCTTCCGCGTCAACATGTGGGGCTACAACGGCCAGAGCCCCGGCCCCACCATCGAGGTGGTGGAAGGCGACCGGGTGCGCTGCTTCGTCACCAACCGCCTGCC
>NZ_JAAQQT010000529.1:0-5809 GCF_011742065.1 Aquabacterium sp. A08 | reverse complement strand
GTCGCCGTTGAGGTCCAGGCCCGCCTGGTGCTGCCGGTTGGTCAGCTCCACCATCGACAAGGCCAGGCGCCCCAGCTGGTTGCGCACGTCGGCCACGTCGTTGTTGTAAAAGCGCAGCAGCCCCTGCAGTTCCCCGCCGCCCAGCAGGTCGGTGTTGATGAGGGCGTTCTCGTTGCCCAGCGCCAGCGCAATGTCGCCGGACGGGTCCAGCGGCGGCGGGTTGACCAGCGGGTTGGCGGTGCTGCCCAGCACCAGCGGATAACTGCCAGCGGCGAACACGGTGATGGAACGGTCGTCGGCCTCCAGCGTGGTGGTCTGCACGTACTTGTTCAGCTCGGCCACCACGCGGTCGCGCTGGTCCAGCAGGTCGTTGGGCGGGCGCCCGGCGCCGTAGGCCTCGACAATGCGCTGGTTCAGCGTGGCGATGTTCTGCGACAGCCGGTTCACGGTGTCGATGCCGGCCTCGATCTGGAGGCGGGTGGTCACCTGCAGCTCGTCGAGCTGGTTGGCGCTCTGGCGCAGGCGTGCGGCGATCTGCTCGGCGGTGCTCAGCACCACGCCGCGGGCGGTCGGGTTCAGCGGCGAGGCCACCACATCGGCCCAGCTGTTGAGGAAGGTGTTGAGCTGCGACCCCAGGCCGGCCTCGCCCATGGGAAAGAGCTGTTCCAGCTGCTGCAGGCGGTCGTAGCGCACCGTGGCTGAGGCGGCACCGGCGGCGCTCAGGTTGGCCTCGCGCGTGAGGAAGGCGCTGTAGCTGCGCTCGACCGCAGCCACTTCCACGCCCTTGCCGAAGTAGCCGTTGCCGACCAACTGGCCCGGAATCTGGGCCTGCTGCACCGTCTGGCGCGAATAGCCCACGGTGTTGACGTTGGCGATGTTCTGGCCAATGACCTGCAGCGCCGCCAGGTTGGTGGTCAGCGCGCCGGTGGCGATGTTGAAGCCGCTCATGGGGTGGGTCTTTCAGCCTCAGGCCTGGGCGCGCTGCAGGCTCAGCGTGGTGTTGATGACGCGGCTCAGCTTGGCCGCGTACTGGGGGTCGGTGGCGTAGCCGGCCTGTTGCAGGCCGCTGGCGAAGGCCTGGGGCGAGTGCAGCTGGTTCATCACCTGGGCGTAGCGCGGGCTCTGGCCGATCAGGCGGGCGTAGTCGCGGAACGACTCGGCGTACGACGTGTAGGCGCGGAACTTGGCGGTGACCTTGCGTGCCACGCCGTCCACGTATTCGGTGGTGGTGATTTCGGCGACCGGACCTTTCCAGCCCGCGCCGGCCTTGATGCCAAAGAGGTTGTGTGCCGGGCGGCCGTCGGCGTGGCGGATCTCGCTGCGGCCCCAGCCGGTTTCGTGGGCGGCCTGGCCGATCATGAAGCTGGCCGGGATGCCCGACTCGCGCGCCACCTGCTGCGCCGCCGCGCCGTGCTGGGCCACGAACTGCGCCTGGGTGGGCGTGGCGCGCGGCGCGGCCGACACCGCGCCCAGCGTCGGCGCCGCCGCGCCGGTGGCCGCGGGCGCGCCCCCGCCGGCCGGTGCCGCCTGCTGCGCCAGCTGGCGCTCGATCATCTCGCCCAGCCCGCCGGGCAGGCCGGTCATCTGCACCGCCCACTGCTCGTCCAGCAACTGGGTGCCCAGGTCGCTGGATTCGTTGTCCATCAGGCCGCTTTTCATCGAGGCCTCGCGCATGCTCTTGAGGATTTCCTTCATGAACAGCGCCTCGAACTGGCGCGCCGTTTCTTTAAGGGCCGCCTTCGCGTCGCGCCCGGCCAGGCTGTTGAGGCCGTCGAGCGACTTGCTGTCGGCGGCCAGGCCGCGCTGGCCCGCCAGCGCCAGGGTGGAGGTGGGTGACAGCGACATGTCAGATCACCTCCAGCTCCGCCTGCAACGCGCCGGCGGCCTTGAGCGCCTGGAGGATGGCCACCAGGTCCTGCGGCGTCGCGCCCAGGGCGTTGAGCGCCTTGACCACGTCGCCCAGCTGGGCCGACGCCGCCATCTGGATCAGCGCCCCGCCCTGCTGGCTGACCTGGATGTCGGCCTTCTCCGTCACCACCGTCTGGGCCCCGGGCGGGGCGAACGGGCCGGGCTGGCTGACCTGCGGCGTGGAGCTGATGCTGACCGACAGGTTGCCGTGGGCCACGGCGCTGGGGCTGAGCGCCACCGACTGGTTCATCACCACCGAGCCGGTGCGCGCGTTCACCACCACCTTGGCGGCGGCGCGCGGCAGGTCCAGCGGCAGGTCTTCGATGTCGGCCACAAACGCCACGCGGGCGTTCGGGTCCAGCGGCGCGCGCACCCGCACCATGCGGCCGTCCAGCGCCTGCGCCATGCCCTCGCCCAGGGCGCGGTTGATGGACTGCGCCACCCGGCGCGCGGTCTGGAAATCGGCGGCGTTCAGGTTCAGGTCGATGTGCTCGCCCAGCAGGAAGGGGGTGGGCACGGCCCGTTCGACCTGACCGCCGCCGGGAATGCGGCCGGCGCTCAGGTGGTTGATGGTGACGCTGCTGCCGCCGGCCGACGCGCCCGCCCCGCCCACCAGCAGGTTGCCCTGGGCCAGCGCATAGACCTGGCCGTCCACCCCGCGCAGCGGCGTGGTGATCAGGGTGCCGCCGCGCAGCGACTTGGCGTTGCCCGCCGACGACACGGTCACGTCGATGGCCTGGCCCGGGCGGGCAAAGGCCGGCAGCTGCGCCGTCACCAGCACCGCGGCCACGTTCTTGGGCTGCAGGTTGGCGCCGGGCGGCAGGGTGATGCCCATTTGCTGCAGGTAGTTGGCCAGCGTCTGGCTGGTGTAGGGCATTTGCGACGACTGGTCGCCGGTGCCGTCCAGCCCCACCACCAGGCCATAGCCGGTCAGCTGGTTGCTGCGCACGCCCTGCACCGCGGCCACGTCTTTGATGCGCGCGGCCTGCGCCAGCGCGGCGCCGCCCGGCAGGGCCAGCAGGGCCAGCAGCAAGGCCAGCGCCAGGAAACGGGGGGGAGCAATGGCAAATCGGTTCATGGTGGGGTCCTTTTCCAGCGGCGTTGCCCGGGGGGCACACGCCACACGCACCGCATGAACCGATTGTCGAAAAACTTTAGAAGGGCAAAAGCGTCAAAAAGAAGCGGGAAAGCCAGCCAAATGTCTGCGCATCGGCCTGCGCGCCGCGCCCGCGCGACAACACCCGCACGTCGGCCACCTGGGTGGACGGCACGGTGTTGCCCGGGCGGATGGTGCGCGGGTCCACCGTGCCCGAGAACTGCAGCACGTCCACGTTCTGGTTCACGCCGATCTGCTTTTCGCCCACCACCCGCAGGTGGCCGTTGGGCAGCACCTCGGTCACCACCGCGGTGATGTTGCCGGTGAAGGTGTTGCTGGCCTGGGTGCTGCCGTCGCCGTTGAAGGTGTTGGACGACTCGGCGCCCGCGTTCAGCTTGCCCAGCAGGTTCTGGTTCAAGAAGGGAAAAGTGGACACGCCCGCGCTCAGCTCCGACTCGCGGTTGACGCTGGACGACGACTGCTGCGTGGCCGACAGGCGCTCGGCGATCTGCACCGTCAGCGTGTCGCCGACCAGGCGGGCGCGGTGGTCCTCGAAGCCGGGGCGGTAGCTGGCCGCGCTGAACAGGCTGCCGTTGACGGGCTCGGGCGCGGCCGCTCGCGCCTGCGGGTAGTCCAGCTTCTCCGGTGCCTTGGCCAGGTCCACGTCCGGGATCTGCGACAGCGACGCGCACCCCGAAGCGGCCACGGCCACCAGGCCGAGCAGGCACCAGGCGCCGGCGCGGCGCCGGCGGGCGGAACGGGGGGCGGGGATGTTCATGTCCACTCCGGCGGTTGGCGGGTCGGGCTCAGAGCTGGGCCAGGCGTTGCAGCATCTGGTCCGAGGTCTGGATCGCCTTGGAATTCATCTCGTAGGCGCGCTGGGTCTGGATCATGCTCACCAGTTCCTGCACCACGTTCACGTTGGAGCTTTCCAGGTAACCCTGCAGCACCGGGCCGCGGCCTTCGGAGCCGGGCGTGCCGGTGGTCGGGTTGCCCGAGGCCGGGGTTTCGGTGAACAGGTTCTGCCCGCGCGGCTCCAGCCCGGCCGGGTTCACGAACGAGGCCAGCTCGATGGTGCCGGCCGGCTGCGGCGTGGGGTTGTTGCCGACGATGACCGACACCAGCCCGTCGGTGCCGATGGTCACGCTGCGGGTGTCGGCCGGGATGGTCACCCCGCCCAGCACGCGGTAGCCGCTGTTGGTCACCAGTTCGCCCTGCGCGGTCAGCTTGAAGCTGCCGTCGCGGCTGTAGGCGGTGGTGCCGTCGGGCATCTCGATCTGGAAAAAGCCGTCGCCGTTGATGGCCACGTCCAGGTTGTTGCCGGTCTGCTGCAGGTTGCCCTGGGTGTAGGTGCGGGCGGTGGCCACGGTGCGCACGCCCAGGCCCAGCTGCAGGCCGGTGGGCAGTTCCGACTGTTCGGCGCTGTTGCCCCCCACCTGGCGCAGGTTCTGGTAGATCAGGTCTTCAAACAGCGCGGTGCCGCGCTTGAAGCCCGAGGTGGACACGTTGGCCAGGTTGTGCGAGATCACGTCCAGCTGGGTCTGCTGGGCCTGCATGCCGGTCTTGGCGATTTGCAAGGAATTGATCATGGGAATGCTCCGGTGTGGGGGCTAAGGGCGGGCGGCGCTCAGCCGTTCAGGCTCAGCAACTGGCTGGCGGCCTGGTCGCTTTTCTCGGCGTTCTGCAGCAGCCGCATCTGCAGCTCGTACTGCCGGGCCACGCCGATCATGCCGACCATGGCCTCGATGGGGTTGACGTTGGAGCCCTCCAGCATGCCGTCGGCGAGCTGGGCGGCCGGGTCTTGCGGCAGCGCGCCGCCGTCGGCGCTGCGGAACAGGCCGTCGTCGCCGCGTTGCAGGCGCGCGGCGGCGTTGGGCGTGACCAGCTTGAGCCGGCCCACCGCCTGCACCGGCTCGTTGCCCACCTGGGCGCTCACCGTGCCGTCGCTGGCAATCGCCACGCGGGCGTTGTCGGGAATGTCGATCGGCGCGCCGCCCGCGTCCAGCATGGGCAGGCCGGCGTGGCCCACCAGCTGGCCCTGAGCCGACACCTGCAGCGCACCGGCGCGGGTGTAGGCCTCGGTGCCGTCCAGCCCCTGGATGGCGAAATAGGCCGCGCCCACCGCCGCCACGTCCAGGTTGCGGCCGGTGCTGTTCATGCTGCCCGGGGTGTCCAGGTGGCCGGCGGTGGCCTCCAGCGCATGGACCCGCGTGTTCGCGCCCTCGCCGCGCAGCGGCACCGCGCGGAAGGTCGCCATCTCGGCCCGAAAGCCGTTGGTGTTGACGTTGGCCAGGTTGTGCGACAGCACCTGCTGGCGGTGCATCGCAGCGCTGGCGCCCGACAAGGCGGTGTAGATGACGCGGTCCATGGTTCAGCCCCCGGCGACGTTCAGCGCAGGTTGACCAGCGTTTGCTGGACCTGGTCCTGCGTCTTGATGGTCTGTGCGTTGGCCTGGTAGGCGCGCTGCGCCACGATCATGTTGACCAGCTCCTGCGTCAGGTCCACGTTCGACTCCTCCAGCGCGCTCTGGCGGATCAGGCCCAGGCCGCTGTCCTGTGGGCTGCCCATCACCGCTTGCCCAGACGCGAAGGTCTCGCTCCAGTAGCCGCCGTTGACCGGCTGCAGCCCCTGCAGGTTGCGGAAGGTGCCCAGCGCCACCATGCCCTCGGCCTTGGACACGCCGTTGGAATAACGGGCCAGAATCACCCCGCTCTCGCCGATGTCGATCGACGTCAGATCGCCTTTCGCGTAGCCGTTCTGGGTCAAGTCGTACACCCCGAACTTGCCCCCAAACTGGGTGATGGT
>NZ_JAAQQT010000528.1:0-599 GCF_011742065.1 Aquabacterium sp. A08 | reverse complement strand
AACTCCACCGAGCGGATCTGCAGCACCTTGGAGCCCATGCTGGCCATCTCCAGCATTTCCTCGAAGCTCACACGCGCCAGGCGGCGCGCTTCGGGCACCACGCGCGGGTCGGTGGTGTACACGCCGTCCACGTCGGTGTAGATCAGGCATTCGGCCGCGCCCATGGCGGCGGCCACGGCCACGGCGGAGGTGTCGGAACCCCCACGGCCCAGGGTGGTGACGTTACCGCCTTCATCGATGCCCTGAAAGCCGGTGATGATGACCACCTTGCCTGCGTTCAACTCGCCCTTGACGCGGGCGTCGTCGATGGACTCGATGCGGGCCTTGGTGTAGGCGCTGTTGGTCTTGATGGGCACCTGCCAGCCGGAGAAGCTGACGGCCTCCAGGCCTTCGGCCTGCAGCGCGATGGCCAGCAGGGCGGAAGACGCCTGTTCGCCGGTGGCGGCGAGTTGGTCGAGTTCGCGGCCGTAGGCGTCGCCGGGCTTGGCCGGGGCCAGTTCCTTGGCCAGGCCCAGCAGGCGGTTGGTTTCGCCGCTCATGGCGCTGGGGACCACCACCATCTGGTGGCCGGCGCGGTGCCACTTGGCCACGCGTTTGGC
>NZ_JAAQQT010000527.1:0-407 GCF_011742065.1 Aquabacterium sp. A08 | reverse complement strand
GAACTGACGTTGGTGTTGATGATGGCGGCCATGGCAAACACTCCTGTGGCTTGAAGGTTGAAACGGGCATTGCTGCCACAGCTCCGACAAACATGGGCTTTGCAGAGCGGTATAGCGATTGTTCCTAAGTCACCAGAGCGCAAAAGGCGGATGAACGCCCAAAAAGTAGGCCATCTTTTTGTCAGCTTCCCTCAAGTTTCGTGAACGCTGGCCGAAAAAGCAAACAACGGGACGGCAGACGCACCCGTGACCAGCCTCAAGGGGTCTTGGACTGGTAGGGGGCCACGGCGACACCGTGACCACGCATGTGAAGCAACTCCGTGTCAAACGGTCCTTACTGGAGAAAAAGCTATGGCAGCCATCATCAACACCAACGTCAACTCTTTGACGGCCCAACGCAACCTGAC
>NZ_JAAQQT010000526.1:0-6913 GCF_011742065.1 Aquabacterium sp. A08 | reverse complement strand
CCACCGCCACGGTCATGGTCGTGGACGACACGCCGCAAAACCTGGCCCTGATGTCCGAACTGCTGCGCCACCAGTACCGGGTGGTGGTGGCCAACAGCGGCGAACGCGCGCTCAAGCTGCTGCAAAGCGGCCCGCCGCCCGACCTGATCCTGCTCGACATCATGATGCCCGGCCTGGACGGCTACGAGGTGCTGCGGCGCATCATGGCCGACCCGGCCAGCGCCCGCATCCCGGTCATCTTCCTCACGGCCAAGGCCGAGGTCGACGACGAAACCCGGGGCCTGGCGCTGGGCGCGGTGGACTACATCACCAAACCCATCAGCCCGCCCATCGTGCTGGCCCGGGTGCGCACCCACCTGGCGCTCAAGGCCTCGGCCGACTTCCTGCGCGACCAGGCCGACTACCTGGCGGCCGAGGTGGCGCGCCGCACCCGCCAGGTCGAGGCGGTGCAGGACGTGACCGTGCTGGCCCTGTCGTCCATGGCCGAAACCCGCGACGACGAGACCGGCAACCACATCCTGCGCACCCAGCGCTACGTCAAGTGCCTGGCCGAGCAGCTGCGCGACCACCCGCGCTTTCGCGCCACCCTCACGCCCGACTACATCCAACTGCTCTACAAATCGGCGCCGCTGCACGACATCGGCAAAGTGGGCATCCCCGACCACATCCTGCTCAAACCGGCGCGGCTCACGCCCGAGGAGTTCGAGGTGATGAAGACCCACACCACCATCGGCCACAACGCCATCGCGCGGGCCGAGCGGGCCCTGGGCACCGAGCTGGAATTCCTGCGTCCGGCCAAGGAAATCGCCCTGTCGCACCAGGAAAAATGGGACGGCTCGGGCTACCCCCAAGGCCTGGCGGGCGAGGCCATCCCGCTGTCGGCGCGGCTCATGGCGCTGGCCGACGTCTACGACGCGCTCATCAGCAAGCGGGTGTACAAGCCGGCGTTCCCGCACGAACAGGCCCTGGCCATCATCCAGGAGGGCCGGGGCAGCCACTTCGACCCGGACGTGGTCGACGCCTTCCTGCAGGTGCACGAGCGCTTCCGCGGCATCGCCCAGAGCTTCGCCGACGGCGACTGACGCGGCCACCGGGCCACCGGGCCACGACGGCGCGCACGCCCCTGGCCCCGCTCTTGCTTGGGTCGGGAACCGCCCCCACGCGCCCGGCCCCGGCCCGGTGCCGGGCCCACGCCCCCACCGCCCCATGCCCTGGCACGCCTCCCTGGACCTCACCTACCGCCGCCACGGCGACCGCTGTGTCGCCCACCACCGCCACGACGGACCGCTGCGCCTGTTCCACAGCCTCTACCCGGAAGGGCCCGGCCTGTGCCACAACGTCATCGTCCACCCCCCGGGGGGGCTGGTGCAGGGCGACACGCTGGACATTGCGGTGCGCGCCGAGGCCGGCAGCCACGGCCTGGTCTCCACCCCCGGGGCGACGCGCTTTTACCGCTCGCAAGGCGAAGCCGCCACCCAGCGCGTGCGGCTGACCCTGGACGCCGGCGCCCGGCTGGAGTGGCTGCCGCTGGAGACGATCGCCTACCCCGGCTGCCACGGCCACAACCGGCTGGACGCCACGCTGGCCCCGGGCGCCGAGCTGCTGGCCTGGGACGTGACCGCGCTGGGCCTGCCGGCGTCGGGCCAGGCCTTTGACCACGGCCGCCTGCACCAGCACATGGCCCTGGCCGGCCTGTGGCTGGAGCAGGGCCTGCTGGACGGCCGCGACACCCGCCTGCTGGACGGCCCGCTGGGCCTGGCCGGCCAGCGCTGCTTGGGCACGCTGGTGCTGGCCAGCGGGAGCGCCTGGGACCGGGCGCGCCGCGAGCGGCTGCTGGACGCGGTGCGCGCCCTGCTGCCCGAGACCTTGCAGCCGCTGGCCGCCGGCGTCACCTGTCCCAACCCGCAGACGCTGGTGCTGCGTGCCCTGGCGCCGCTGGTGGAGCCGCTGATGCGGCTGTTCCAGCGGGTCTGGGCGGTGCTGCGGCACGAGGCCTGGCAGTTGGGCCAGACACCGCCGCGCATCTGGCAGGTCTGAACCGCGTTCAGCCCGGGGTCGGCCCCGGGAAAAACCGCGCCAGCGTGGCGTACAGCCGCTGCGGGTCGATCGGTTTGGTCAGGTGCTCGTTCATGCCCAGCGCGGCGCAGCGTTCCACCTCCTCGGTCAGGGCGTGGGCGGTCATGGCGACGATGGGCAGGGTGTCGAAGCGGGGCTGGGCGCGCAGCCGCTGCACCGCGGTGTAACCGTCCATCACCGGCATCTGCAGGTCCATCAGCACCAGGTGGTAGTGGCGCGGCCCCACCTTGGCCAGGCGGTCCAGCGCCTGCTGGCCGTCGCCGGCCAGGTCCACCGCCACGCCGCGCGCCTGCAACAGCTTGCGCGCCAGCATCTGGTTGACGGCGTTGTCCTCCACCAGCAGCACGCGCATGCCGTCCAGGCGGGCGGCGTCGGGCTCGGTCGGCGCCGCAGCGCGCGGGGCCGGCGCCGGGCGGCACAGGGCGCGCAGGTGTTCGGGCAGCACCGGCTTGCTCAGCACCCGGCTCGCCCCCAGGCGGGTGGCCACCGCCTGCAGGCCCGCGGCGTCGTGGGCCGACACCACCACCACCCGCCCGATGGCCCCCGCCGCCGGCCCCGCCTGCCATCGCGCCAGCAGCACCTCGCCGTCCATGCCGGGCATCACCCAATCGACAAAAGCCAGGTCGTAACGCGCGCCCGCGTCGAGCCGGGCCAGCGCCTCGTCGCCGCTGTGCACCACGTCCACCTCGGCGTCCAGGCTGCGCAGCAGGTGGGCCAGGGCCTGGGCGGCCAGGGGGTTGTCGTCCACCACCAGGCAGCGCCCGCCCGGGGGCAGGGCGGTCTGGGTCGCGGCGTCGGCATCGGCCGGCGGCAGGGCCAGGGTCAGGTCGAAGCGGCTGCCCACCCCGGCCTCGCTCTGCACCACCAGGTCGCCGCCCATCAGCCGGGCCAGCCGCCGGGCAATCGCCAGGCCCAGGCCGGTGCCGCCGAAGCGGCGGGTGGTCGAGCCGTCGGCCTGGGTGAACTCCTGGAACAGCCGCGCCCGCTGCGCCGGGTCCATGCCGATGCCGGTGTCCTCCACCGCAAACGCCAGACCCACCGGGGTCACCCCGGGCGGGGTCTGCACCTCGACCGTCAACCGCACCGTGCCGCGGGCGGTGAACTTGACGGCGTTGGACAGCAGGTTGGTCAGCACCTGGCCGAGGCGCAGGGCGTCGCCCATGAAGGTGCCCTGCGCGCCCAGCAGGCGGGCGCTGCGCAGGTCCAGCACCAGGTCCAGCCCCTTGGCCGCGGCCTGCGGCCGCACCATCAGCAGGGCGCTGGCCAGCACGTCCTCCAGCCGCAGCGGCGCGCACTCCAGCTCCAGCTTGCCGGCCTCCACCTTGGAGAAGTCCAGGATGTCGTTGACGATGCCCAGCAGCAGCGTGCCCGCGTCGTGGATGTGCTGCACGTACTCGCGCTGCTCCTCGCTCAGGTCGGTGCGCAGCGCCAGGTAGGCCATGCCGATGATGGCGTTCATCGGGGTGCGGATCTCGTGGCTCATGTTGGCCAGGAACAGGCTCTTGGCCTGGTTGGCCTGCACCAGCGCGCGCTGGGTCTGCTGCAGGTCGGCCACCGCCTGGTTCAGGCCCCGCTGCAGTTCCTGCAGGCTGCCCACGTAGTGGCCGGTCATGCGCGCCTCGAAGTCGCCCCGGGCCACCGCCTGCACCGTGCGGTTGGCCTGGTCCAGGGCCTCGGCCAGGGTCTGCATCAGGGCGTTGAACGAGGCCTTGACCTCCCCGATCTCGTCCTGGCGGGTCACCACCAGGGCTTCGCCGAAGCGCTGGCGCGCCATGGCATGGCGGATGCGCTCGGTCATGGTGCGCAACGGCGCCACCACGCGCCGGCCAACAAAGCCGATCAGCACCCCGGCCATCAGCAGCAGCAACAGCACGATGCCCAGCACCACCCAGGCCAGGTTGCGGCCAAAGTCGGCGATGTCGGCCTCGATCGGCCGGGGGTCGAGCAGCAGGAACTGGCGGCCGATGCGCACCTGGGCCTCGTCGCGCACCTCGCGCACCACCACCAGCCGGTTGTCCACGATGCCCGGCTCGGACCGTGCGGTGACGGCGGCCCAGTGGCGCGCCAGCCAGGCGGCGTCGGCGGCCTCGAACCACTCGGCGTGGGCCAGCCGGTGGCCGGGCTGCAGCACCGGGTTGGCGGCGAAGCTGGCCGGCAGCTGGCCGCCGTGGCGCTCGGCCAGCGCGGCCTCGTCCACCACCATGAGCCAGTCCACCCGCTCGTCCTTGAGCGCCCGCACCACCGAGCCCACGCCCTGGGTCACCGACACGAGCCCGAGCAGGCGCTCGCCGTCGAGCACCGGCGCGAAACCGATCACCCCCAGCCCGGCGTTGCCCACGCCAAAGCTGGCCTGGCTCAGGCGCTGCGCGGCCACCGCCGCCGCCAGCGGGTGCGGGGCCTTGCCGCCGCTGTAGCCGGGGTCCCACGAACGCGCCAGAATGGTGCGTTCGGCGTCGATGACCTGGGCCCGCACCCCGCGGTAGTCGGTGATGGCGGCGTAGTCGTCGCGGATGTCGCCGATCGCCGCCAGCAGCGGCGCCCGGTCGCGCTGGCGCAGGCCGGTGCGCACGCGCGGGTCGCGCGCCAGCGCGGCGGCCATGGAGACGACCGAATCCTCCTTGGCGCGCAGGCGTTGCTCCAGCGCCAGCACGGCCAGATCGGCGGCGATCTGGTAGCGGTGCTGGCGCTCAGGCACCATGACGGTGCGGTAGAGCGCCCAGACCACCCCCAGCACGCCGACCAGGGTGATGGCCGCGACCTGCAGGAGCATCGCGGCGTGAAGGCTTTTGGGCTGGGGCGTCATGGCGGTTCGCCGCGGGGCGGCGGCACGGCGTGGAGGGCAAGGGGGCAGATGCCACATTATCGGCCCAGGCCCCAGGCCGCCGCCGGGCAGCGCCGGTGGGTGGTGCCGCCGGGCCACCCCAGACTGGGGCATGCGGGCGGCGTCCCTGGCCCCGGCACCACGCCATGCACCCCAAACGTGCACACCGAGGGCGCACCCTGGGCACGCCTCTTGCTGAATGGCGGGCATGGAACTCTCCCCCCGCGACAAGGACAAGCTGCTGATCTTCACCGCCGCGCTGCTGGCCGAGCGCCGCCGCGCCCGCGGGCTCAAACTCAACTACCCCGAAGCCGTGGCGCTGATCAGCGCCGCCGTGATGGAAGGTGCGCGCGACGGCAAGACCGTGGCCGCCCTGATGAGCGAAGGCCGCACCGTGCTGAGCCGCGCCGACGTGATGGAGGGCGTGGCCGAACTGATCGCCGACATCCAGGTCGAGGCCACCTTCCCGGACGGCACCAAGCTCGTCACCGTGCACCAGCCCATCGTTTGAGCCCCACCGCTCCGTGCCCCCACCAGGACTCCCCATGCGCCCCTCGATCCCGCCCCGTCTCCAGTCCCTGACCCGCTCCACCTGCATTGGCCTGTCCGCCGCTCTGCTGGCCGGCACCGGCCACGCCCACGACGGCCACGGCCTGTTCGGCGCGCACTGGCACGCCACCGACACGCTCGGCTTCGTCGCGCTGGCGCTGGCGGTGGGCGCGGCCCTCTGGCTGTCGCGCAAGTAAAGCCCACGCCTCGAAAGGCCGCACATGACCCCCGGCGAACTCCTCATCGACCCCGGCGAACACACGCTCAACCCGGGCCGCCGCACCGCCACGCTGGTGGTGGTCAACACCGCCGAGCGGCCGATCCAGGTCGGCTCGCACTACCACTTTGCCGAAACCAACGCCGCCCTGTCTTTCGACCGCGCCGTTGCCCGTGGCATGCGGCTCAACATCGCCAGCGGCACCGCCGTGCGCTTCGAGCCCGGCCAGCAGCGCACGGTCGAGTTGGTGGACTACGCCGGCGATCGCGCCGTGTACGGTTTCCGTGGTTTGGTGCAAGGAGCGTTGTGATGGCCAGCATCTCCCGCAGCGCTTACGCCGACATGTTCGGCCCCACCGTGGGCGACCGCGTGCGCCTGGCCGACACGGCCCTGGTCATCGAGGTCGAGCGCGACTGCACCCTGCAGGCCGGTGGCTACGGCGAAGAGGTCAAATTCGGCGGCGGCAAAACCATCCGCGACGGCATGGGCCAGGGCCAGCGCAGCCGGGCCCAGGGCGCGGTCGATCTGGTCGTCACCAACGCCCTCATCGTGGACCACTGGGGCATCGTCAAGGCCGACATCGGCGTCAAGGACAGCCGCATCGTGGGCATTGGCAAGGCCGGCAACCCCGACGTGCAGCCGGGCGTGGACATCGTCATCGGCCCGGGCACCGAAATCCTGGCCGGCGAAGGCATGATCGTCACCGCCGGCGGCCACGACAGCCACATCCACTTCATCTGCCCACAGCAAATCGAAGAAGCCCTCATGTCGGGCATCACCACCATGACCGGCGGCGGCACCGGCCCGGCCACCGGCACCAACGCCACCACCTGCACCAGCGGCCCCTGGTACATGGAACGCATGCTGCAGGCCGCCGACGCCTTCCCGATGAACCTGGGCTTCCTGGGCAAGGGCAACGCCAGCCAGCCGCAGGGGCTGATGGAGCAGATCGAGGCCGGCGCCATCGGCATGAAGCTGCACGAGGACTGGGGCACCACCCCGGCCGCCATCGACGCCTGCCTGGACGTGGCCGAGCGCACCGACACCCAGGTCGCCATCCACACCGACACGCTCAACGAATCAGGCTTTGTGGAAGACTCCATCGCCGCCTTCAAGGGCCGCACCATCCACACCTTCCACTGCGAAGGCGCGGGCGGCGGCCACGCGCCCGACATCCTGAAGGTGGTGGGCGAAGCCAACGTGCTGCCCTCCTCCACCAACCCCACGCGCCCCTACACCGTCAACACGCT
>NZ_JAAQQT010000525.1:0-10985 GCF_011742065.1 Aquabacterium sp. A08 | reverse complement strand
GCGGGCAAGGCCATGACGCTGACCAAGGTCGTCACCACCCTGGGCAAGCCCGGGGTGGCGGTGGCCGCCATCAACCACCGGGGCGATGGCTACACCCTGACCCACGTGGACGGCGCACCGGCCCGGGTCAACGGCCAGGCCCTGGCGGACACGCCGGTGGTGCTGCACCCCGGCGACCAGATCGAACTGGCCGGCACGCAGATGCGTTTCGAGCGGGGCTGAGGGCTCAGCGGCCGGCGTGCAGCGCGTCGCGGGTCTGCAGGGCCACGCGGCGCGCGGCCTCGGCAAAGTCGTCCCCCGCACTGGCGTACAGAATGGCCCGCGAGGAGTTGACCGCCACCGGCCCAGTGGTCTGCCCAGCCTGGCCGCGCCAGCCGGCCTGCACCGTGGCGCGGGCATCGCCGCCCTGGGCACCCACACCGGGGATCAGCAAGGGCAGCGTGGGCGCCAGTTCGCGCACGCGTGCGATTTCGGCCGGGTAGGTCGCGCCCACCACCAGCCCCATCTGGCCGTTCAGGTTCCAGGGTCCCTGGGCCAGGCGGGCGATGTGTTCGTACAGCAGGGGCTGCCCGTCCACGCCGGCCAGGCGCTGGCTCTGGAAATCGTCGCCGCCCGGGTTGCTGGTGCGGCACAGCAGGAACACGCCCTTGCCGGGGTATTGCAGGTAGGGCTGCACCGAATCGAAGCCCATGAAGGGCGACAGGGTGACCGCGTCGGCGCCGTAGCGTTCGAAGGCCTCCTTGGCGTATTGCTCGGCGGTGCTGCCGATGTCGCCGCGCTTGGCGTCCAGGATGATGGGCACCTGGGGCGCGGCCACGCGCATGTGCGCCATCAGCCGTTCCAGCTGGTCTTCGGCGCGGTGCGCGGCGAAGTAGGCGATCTGCGGCTTGAAGGCCATGGCCAGGTCGGCGGTGGCGTCCACGATGGCGGCGCAGAAGTCGTAGATGCGGCGCGGGTCGTCGCGCCAGTGCGCGGGAAAGCGGGCGGGCTCGGGGTCCAGGCCCACGCACAGCATCGATCGGTTCTGGCGCTCGGCCGCGCGCAACATGTCGGTGAAGTCCATGCCGGGTATTGTAGGGAGGAGCGACAATGGCCCCATGAGCGATGCGCCCCCGCCTCCCCCCGGCAGCCTGCAGGCCCTCAAGGCCGCACACGGCCCGCGCTACCGCTGGCTGCTGCTAATGTCGGTGATGGTGGGCACCATGGCGGCCATCATGTCGTCCACGGTGGTCAACGTGGCCATTCCCGACATGAGCCAGCACTTCGGCCTGGGGCAGGAGCGGGCGCAGTGGGCCACCTCGGGCTTCATGGCGGCGATGGTGGCGTCCATGCTGACCACGCCCTGGATGCTGAGCCGCTTCGGCTTCCGCCTGACCTACACGCTGTCGATGTGGCTGTTGCTGGCCGGCGGGCTGGTGGGCGGGCTGGCCCACAGCTACCCGCTGGTGCTGGCGGCGCGCGTGGCCGAAGGGCTGGCCGCCGGGGTGGTGCAGCCGATCCCGGCCATCATCATCCTGCGGGCGTTTGGCCACGAGGAACAGGGCCGGGCCAGCGGCATTTTCGGCATGGGGGTGGTGCTGGCACCGGCGCTGGGCCCCAGCCTGGGCGGGGTGCTGGTGGACGCCTTCGGCTGGCGCTCGATCTTTTTCATGGTGGTGCCGTTCTGCCTGGTGTCGCTGTGGCTGGCGCGGCGCTACGTGCCGGTGACCGGCCCGGGTGGCGTGGCGCGGCAGGCCGGGGTGTCGCTGGACGGCTGGGGCCTGCTGCTGGCCAGTGGCGGCACGGTCTGCCTGCTCAACGGGCTGGTGCAGTGGCAGGCCGGGCAGCCGCTGCTGGCCGCCGGCCTGCTGGGCGCCGCCGGGACGGCGCTGCTGGCGTTTGTGGCCTGGCAGCGCCGCCTGCTGCAGCGCCACCGGGCCGGGGCGGCGCTGCAGCCGCTGATGGACCTGTCGCTGTTCCGCTGCCGCCCGTTTGCCATGGGCAGCCTGGTGGCCTTCATCTACGGCACGGCCCTGTTCGGCTCCACCTACCTGCTGCCGGTGTACCTGCAGATGGGGCTGGTGCTGTCGCCGTCTTACGTGGGCGCGCTGCTGCTGCCGGCCGGGGTGGTGCTGGCGCTGACCATCGCCGCCGTGGGCCGCCTGGCCGACCGCTACCCCACCCACGTGCTGGTCAGCCTGGGCCTGCTGCTGCTGGCCGTGTCGTTCGCCGGGGTGGGGCTGTTGTCGCCCAACACGCCGCTGGTGTGGCTGGTGGTGCTCACGGTGGTCAGCCGCATCGGCCTGGGCTTTGTGCTGCCCTCGCTCAACCTGGGGGCGATGCGCGGGCTGCCGTCGGCGCTGATCGCCCAGGGTTCCAGCGCCATCAACTTCCTGCGCATGCTGGGGGGCGCGGCCGGGGTCAGCCTGTGCGGCATCGTGCTGGAATGGCGGCTGGCAGCGCACGGGGCCAGCCTGGCCGCCGGTGGACCGCCAGCGCCCCGCCTGAACGCCTTCCACGAAACCTTTGCCGGGCTGGCCGCGCTGTGCGTGCTGGCCCTGTGGGCGGCCTGGCACCTCCAGAGCCGCCCGCCCGCCCCGCAACGAACCTGACCGACCCGACCATGTGCCAACTGCTCGGCCTCAACTGCGCCACCCCCACCGACGCCCACTTCAGCTTCGCCGGCTTCAGCCGCCGCGGCGGGGGCACCGACCACCACGCCGACGGCTGGGGCATCGCCTTTTTCGAGGGCCGGGGCCTGCGCCTGTTCGTGGACCACCTGAGCGCGCACCAGTCGCCCATGGCGGCCTTTCTGCGCAACTACCCGCTGAAAAGCACCAACATCATCGCGCACGTGCGCAAGGCCACGGTGGGCGCGGTGAAGCTGGAAAACGCCCACCCCTTCACCCGCGAGCTGTGGGGCCAGCACTGGGTGTTTGCCCACAACGGCGACCTGAAATACTACCAGCCCCACCTGCACGCGCACTTCCGCCCGGTGGGCGACACCGACAGCGAACGCGCCTTCTGCTGGCTGATGCAGGAACTGGCCAAATCCCACGCCGGGGTGCCCACGGTGCGCGAACTGACGCTGACGCTGCAGGAACTGGTGCCCCAGGTGCGGCGCTTTGGCACCTTCAATTTCCTGCTCTCCAACGGCGAGGCGCTGTGGGCGCACTGCAGCACCCAGCTGCACTACCTGGTGCGGCAGCACCCGTTTGCCGCGGCCACCCTGATGGACGAGGACTGGACGGTGAACTTCGCCGAGGTGAACGGCCCGGACGACCGCGCCGCGGTGGTCGTGACGACGCCGCTGACGCGCAACGAAACCTGGACCGCGTTCGCGCCGGGCGAACTCAAGGTCTTCGTCCACGGCCTGCCGCTGGACCCGGCATGAGCGCCGCGCCCGCCCCCTGGACCGCGCTGGGCTGCCTGGCCCTGGCCGCCGGCGTGACCGCGCTGCTGCCCGAAGGCGGCCCGCTGCGCGCCGGCCTGGGGCTGTTCGCCCTGATCGGCAGCCTGTGGCTGACCCAGGCCTTGCCCCTGAGCTTCACCGCGCTGCTGGTGCCGCTGCTGGCGGTGCTGGCCGGCGTGCTGACGGTGCGTGAGGCGCTGGCCGCCTTTGCCCAGCCCGTCATCTTCCTGTTCCTGGGGGGGTTTGCGCTGGCCGCCGCCCTGTCGCGCCAGCGGCTGGACCACGCGCTGGCACTGGCCCTGCTGCGGCTGGCGCGCGGCCGCACCGCCTTGGCGGTGCTGGGGCTGTTCGGGCTGACGGCGGTGCTGTCCATGTGGCTGAGCAACACCGCCACCGCCGCCATGATGCTGCCGCTGGCGCTGGGCCTGCTGCCCGACCCGCAGCGCGGGCCGCCCGAGGCCCTGTCCGCCCGGCGCACCCGCGCCTTCGTGCTGCTGGGCCTGGCCTACAGCGCCAGCATCGGCGGCATGGGCACGCTGGTGGGCAGCCCGCCCAACGCCATCGCCGCCGCGCAGGCGGGCATCGGCTTTGCGCAGTGGCTGGCCATCGGCCTGCCACTGGTCGCGGTGCTGTGGCCGCTGATGGTCGGCCTGCTCTACCTGCTGCTGCGCCCGCGCTTCGCGTCCGCCGGCGCCGAGACGCCACGGCCCGACACCGAAGCGCCCGAGCCCTGGACCTGGACGCGCGAACGGGTGCTGACCCTGGCCATCTTCGGCCTGACCGTGACCGGCTGGGTCGCTGGCGCGCCACTGGCCCGGGCGCTGGGGCTGCAGGCCGACATCGACACCCTGGTGGCGCTGGCCGCGATCGCCCTGCTCGGCGCCAGCGGCGTGCTGCGCTGGGACGACCTGGAACGCCAGACCCAATGGGGCGTGCTGCTGCTGTTCGGCGGCGGGCTCACGCTCAGCCAGGTCATGTCGGTCACCGGCGGCAGCGACTTTCTGGCCCAGGGCCTGATGGCCTGGGTGGCCGGTGCCCCCACCTGGCTGGTGCTGCTGGCCCTGGTGGCGTTTGTGGTGATGCTGACCGAACTGGTGAGCAACACCGCCAGCGCGGCGCTGATCGTCCCCATCGCCCTGGGCATGGCGCCGGCCTGGGGACTGAGCCCGGTGGCGGTGGCCGCGGCGGTGGCGATGTCGGCGTCCTGCGCCTTCATGCTGCCGGTGGCCACACCGCCCAACGCCATCGTCTATGGCTCGGGCGGCGTCTCGCCGCGCACCATGATGCGTGCCGGCCTGGGCCTGAACCTGCTGGCCATCGCGGTCATCACGGCCGTGGCACCACACTGGCGTTGAGCGTGCCCATGAACCCCTACCTCGCCCTCGGGCTTGCCACCGTGGCGGAAGTGATCGGGACCTCGGCCCTGAAGGCCAGCGACGGTTTCACCCGACCTGGGCCGGCCCTGGTGGTGCTGGTGGGCTACGGCATCGCCTTCTACTGTCTGGGCCTGGTGTTGCGCAGCGTGCCCATGGGGCTGGCCTACGCCATCTGGTCGGGCCTGGGCATTGTGCTGATCACGGCGGTGGGCTGGGTCGTGTACCGGCAGACGATCGACCTGCCCGGGCTGCTGGGCATGGGGCTGATCGTGGCCGGGGTGCTGGTGATCCACCTGTTCTCGCGCAGCGCCGGGCACTGAGGCACAGCGCGGCGCCAACGGACACGCCCACCGCATCGGCCAGCCAGTCGACCGCATCGCCCTGGCGCCAGCCGGTGGCACTTTGCGCCAGTTCGATGCCCACGCCCAGGCACAACAAACCCGGCCACAGCCGGCCCCAATGGCGCGGGTAGGCCACGGCGCCCAGCAGGGTGAGCAGGACAAAACCCAGGGCGTGCTGGGCCTTGTCCCAGACGCTGAACGCTTGCAGCGGCAGCTGCGCCACCGGCACCAGCGACAGCGCCACCACCGCGGCCACCGCGGCCCAGAACACCGCCGCTTTCAGCCCCGCGGGCACCCGCGCTGCGGCGCCCAGCCACGCGCCCAAGGGTCAAGCCTCCGGCTGGGGCGCGTCAGGGGACGCCGCGCCCAGCGCGCGCTCCAGCGCATCGACGAACATGCCCGGCGCGTCAAACCCGGTCTGCTGCTGGATTTCCTGGAAACAGGTGGGGCTGGTGACGTTGATCTCGGTCACCTTGTCGCCGATCACGTCCAGGCCCACCAGCAGCAGGCCGCGCGCGGCCAGCCGCGGTGCGATGGCGCGGGCAATCGCCCAATCGCTGTCGCTCAGCGGCTGGGCCACGCCCTTGCCGCCGGCGGCCAGGTTGCCGCGTACCTCGGTGCCTTGGGGAATGCGCGCCAGGCAGAACGGCGCCGCCTCGCCGCCGATCAGCAGCAGGCGCTTGTCGCCGGCCACGATCTCGGGCAGGTAGCGCTGCACCATCACGCTGGTGTGGCCGCCGTGGTTCAGCGTTTCCACGATGGAGCCGAGGTTCATGCCGTCGGGCCCGACGCGGAAAATGCCCATGCCCCCCATGCCGTCCAGCGGCTTGAGGATGATGTCGCGGTGCTCGGCGTGGAAGTGGCGGATCGCCTCGGCCGAGCGCGTCACCAACGTGGGCGGCGCAAAGTCGCCAAACTCCATCAGCGCCAGCTTTTCCGGGTGGTCGCGCAGGGCCTGGGGGCGGTTGAACACCCGGGCGCCCTCGCGCTCGGCCTGCTCCAGCAGGTGGGTGGCGTAGAAGTACTCGCTGTCGAACGGCGGGTCCTTGCGCATCAGCACCGCGTCAAAGTCCCTCAGCGCCTCGCGGCCCTGGTGGAGCACACGGTACCAGTCGTCGGCGGCGCCGGTGAGCTCGATGTAGCGCAGCAGCGCCGTCACCGGCTCGCCGCTCTGCCACTGCAGGTGCGCCGGCTCGCAGGCCGCCACCGCGTGGCCGCGGCGCTGCAACTCGCGCATCATGGCGAAGGTGCTATCCTTGTAGGTCTGGAAGGTGGCCAGCGGGTCGGCCACAAACAACACGCGCCGCGCCGTCATGCGTAGTCCTCGGCGTTGGGGTCGGTGGCTTCCAGTTCGTAGCTGGCCGCCAGCATGGCCAAGCGCCCGATCACGCCGTACATGTAGAAGCGGTTGGGCACGCTGGCGCCGGGCTTTTGCCCCGGCTGCGGCTGCTGCGCGCTCTTCTCGAAGGCCAGCGGCACGAAGCTGGCGCCCGGCGCGTTCAGGTTTTCGTCCACGCCGCGGTCGGCGTGCACCCGGTAGAAGCCGCCCACCACGTAGCGGTCCATCATGTACACCACCGGCTCGGCCACGGCGTCGTTCACCCGTTCGTTGGTCAGCACGCCTTCCTGGATGATCACGTCCGACACCTGCTGGCCGTCCTTGATCACGTTCATCTTGTTCTTGGTCTTGCGGTTCAGCGCCTCCAGCTCCTTGGCGTCGCGCACCGTCATGATGCCCATGCCGTAGGTGCCGTTGTCGGCCTTGACCACCACGAAGGGCTTTTCCTGGATGCCGTATTCCTTGTACTTCTTCTTGATCTTGGTCAGCAACGCGTCCACGTTGGTCTGCAGGCACTCCATGCCGGTGCCTTCAGCGAAGTTGACCTCGCCGCAGTGGTTGAACATCGGGTTGATGAGCCACGGGTCCATGCCCAGCAGCTTGCCAAAGCGCTTGGCCACTTCCTCGTAGGCCTTGAAGTGCTGGCTCTTCTTGCGCACGTGCCAGCCGGCGTGCAACGGCGGCAGCAGGTACTGCTCGTGCAGGTCTTCCAGAATGCCAGGCACGCCCGCGCTCAGGTCGTTGTTGAGCAGGATGGTGCAGGGGTCGAAGTGCTTGAGGCCCAGGCGGCGTTTGTCGCGGATCAGCGGCTCCAGCGTCACCTGCTCGCCGTTGGGCAGCGGGAAGGTGGTGGGTTCCTTGATCTCGGGGTTCATCGAGCCCAGGCGCACGTTCAGGCCGGCCTGGTAAAAAATTTTCTGCAACTGCGCCACGTTCATCAGGTAGAACATGTTGCGGGTGTGGTTCTCGGGCACCAGCAGCAGGTTCTTGGCCTCGGGGCAGATTTTCTCGATCGCGGCCATGGCGGCCTGCACCGCCAGCGGCAGCATCTCGGGCGTCAGGTTGTTCCAGCCGCCGGGGTAGAGGTTGGTGTCCACCGGCGCGAGCTTGAAGCCGGCGTTGCGGATGTCCACCGAACTGTAAAACGGCGGGGTGTGCTCCATCCACTCCAGGCGGAACCAGCGCTCGATCACGGGCGTGGATTCGAGGATGCGCTGTTCGAGTTCGTTGATGGGGCCGGTCAGGGCGGTGACGAGGTGGGGAACCATGGGGAAGCCCTTTGCGTGGGGAATGCGGACGTGGAAGGCGATTTTAGAGAGTGGGGATGAATCGTGCCATTCCAAGGGGCCGCGGCGGCGACCCCGGCCGCCCCGCCCACCGGCCCTTCGTATATAAACGCTTGGTTATGAACAAAAACCTCTGGCTGCTGGCCGCCGCGCAAGGCCTGTTCCTCACCAACAACGTGGTGTTCATCGCCATCAACGGCCTGGTGGGCCTGAGCCTGGCGCCCGCCGGCTGGATGGCCACCCTGCCGGTGATGGGCTACGTGGTGGGCGGCGCCCTGTCCACCGGGCTGGTGGCGCGCAGCCAGGCGCGCTGGGGGCGGCAGGTGTCGTTCCAGCTGGGGCTGGCGGTGGCGCTGGGCTCGGCCCTGCTGTGCGCGGCCGCGCTGCACCTGGGCAGCTTCTGGTTGCTGGTGCTGGCCACGGTGGTGGCCGGCTACTACAGCGCCAACGGCCAGCTCTACCGCTTTGCCGCCGGCGAACTGGCGGCACCGGCCTACCGCGAAAAGGCGGTGTCGCTGGTGCTGGCCGGCGGGCTGATCGGCGCCGTCGCCGGGCCCAACCTGGCCAACCACACCCGCGACGGCCTGGGTGCGCCCTTCCTGGGCGCCTACCTGGCGCTGGCCGGGGTGGCGCTGCTGTCCATGGCGGTCATGGCCGGCATCCGCTTCCCGGCGCAGCCGCCCCGGGCCCCCGGCGCCGCCAGCGGGCGGCCGCTGGGCGAGATCCTGCGCCAGCCGGTCTTCGTCGTCGCCACCGTGGGCGCGGCGCTGGGCTACGGCGTGATGAACCTGCTGATGGCCGCCACGCCCCTGGCCATGCAAGTCTGCGGCATGCCGTTTTCCGACGCGGCCCTGGTGCTGGAGTGGCACGTGATCGGCATGTTCGCGCCGGGCTTTTTCACCGGCCACCTGATCAAGCGCTTCGGCGTGCTGCCGGTGATGGGCGTGGGGGTGCTGCTCAACGCGCTGTGCATCGGCATCGCCCTGTCGGGGCAGGACCTGCACCAGTTCCTGGTGGCGCTGTTCCTGCTGGGCGTGGGCTGGAATTTCCTGTTCACCGGCAGCACCACCCTGGCCATGCAGGCCTACCGGCCGGAGGAAAAGGACAAGGCGCAGGCGGCCATCAACTTTTTCGTGTTCGCGACCATGGCGGTGACCTCGTTCGCCTCGGGCGCGCTGGTGACGACCCAGGGCTGGGCGCTGTTGAACCTGGGCTCCCTGCTGCCGGTGGCGCTGACCGGCGTGGCCCTGCTGTGGCTGGCGGCCCGGCGCCGCGCCCACTCCCGCGAAACCGTCTGAAATCTCCCATCAGCGCCACGCGTGCCACGCTGGTGATGGGGTGGGCCGTGTCGGCCGATTTTCTGGCCGCGCAGCGGACAGATGAGGCCGGCGCGGCGCGCGCCAGCACCAGCCCCCGGATCAGGGCCATCAGGGCATGCGCGCCATCACCTCGGCCACCGCGGCGGTCAGGCGCTGCGCAAACGGCACGTGCAAAAACTCGTTCGGCCCGTGGGCGTTGCTCTTGGGGCCGAGCACGCCACACACCATCATCTGCGCCGTCGGGAAGCCCTGACTCAGCAGGTTCATCAGCGGGATGGTGCCACCCTGCCCGATGAAGCCACACGGCGCGCCGAAATGCGCCTGGCTGGACGCGTGCAGCGCCTGCTCGAACCAGGGCGTGGTGGCCGGGGCGTTCCAGCCGGTGGCCGCGCCTTCGGGCTCGAACGTGACCTTGGCCTGGTACGGGGCGTTGTCTTCCAGCAGGGCTTTCAGGTCCTGCACCGCCTGGGCTGCGTCCACCCCCGGCGGCAGGCGCAGGCTGAGTTTGAACGCGGTGTAAGGCCGCAGCACGTTGCCGGCGTTCTGCAGCGCGGGGAAACCATCGGCCCCGGTCACGCTCAGGGTCGGGCGCCAGGTGCGGTTGAGCAGCGCCTCCACCGGGTCGGTGGTGGTGGGCAGGGCAAACAGGGTGGCGCCACCGCAGTCGTGGTGCGCCCAGGGGAAGCGGCGGTAGACCTCCTCGCCCAAGATGGCGGCGGTGGCCCGCGCCTGTGCCAGCCGTTCGACCGGCACCTCCACATGGAACTGGGCCGGCAGCAGGCGGCCGGTGGCGCTGTCCTCCAGGCGGTCCAGCACCTGGCGCATGATGCGAAAGCTCGACGGCACCAGGCCCGAAGCGTCGCCGGAGTGGACGCCCTCGGTCAGCACCTCGACCTTGAGGACGCCGCTGGCCACGCCGCGCAAACTGGTGGTGAGCCAGAGCTGGTCGTAGTTGCCGGCGCCACTGTCCAGGCAGACCACCAGGCCCACGTCGCCCAGGCGCGGCCGCAGCGCGTCCACGTAGGGCAGCAGGTCGTCGGAACCGCTTTCCTCGCTGGTTTCGATCAGGCCGACGATGCGCGGGTGCGCCGCCCCCTGGGCCTGCAGCGCCTGGATGGCGGTGACGCTGGCGTAGACCGCGTAGCCGTCGTCTGCGCCGCCGCGGCCATAGAGCTTGTCGTCGATCAGCCTGGGCGTCCACGGCCCCAGATCGCTGCGCCAGCCGTTGAACTCGGGCTGCTTGTCCAGGTGGCCGTACATCAGCACCGTCTGGCCGCTGGCGGGCGCGGCGCCGCCGTGGCGCCCGGCGCTGGCCGGCACCTCGAACCACAGCACCGGGGTGCGCGGGCGGCCATCGGGGTGGGTCAGGCGCACCACCTCCAGCGTCAGGCCGGGCACGCGCTGCGCCGCCACCCAGTCGGCGGCTTCGCGCAGCACGGTGTCGAGGTGGCCGTGCGCGGCCCAATCGGGGTCAAACGCCGGCGACTTGGCCGGCACGGCGATGTAGCGGTGCAGCGCCGGCAGGATGCGCTCCTGCCAGCGCGAACGCACCCAGGGCTGGAGTGCGGCCGCGTCCAACACTGCGGCCTGGGCGGGGTCGGGCAGGCGGGTGTTCATGCGGCAGGCGGCCGGACAGGGGTCAGAAGCTTTCCCAATCGCCGTCGTCCTGCGCGGCGGCACGGGGCGCGGGTTTGGCAGGCGCCTTGGGGGCAGCCACGGCCGGCGGGCGCGCGGCCGGAATGGCCTTGGCGCGCGGCGCGGCGTGGGGCTTGGGCGCGGGCAGGCCGCTGGCGCCCGGCTTGGCCGGGGCGGGCCGCGGCGGGGCGCGGCGCGGGGCCACCGGCGCCAGGCTGTGGCTGGCGTCGCCGGTGCGGAAGGCGGCAATCGCCTGCGACAGGCGCTCGGTCTGGTCGCGCAGGCTTTCGGCCGCGGC
>NZ_JAAQQT010000524.1:0-19103 GCF_011742065.1 Aquabacterium sp. A08 | reverse complement strand
CCACCCCCCTGAACCGCCAGACCCTGGGCGACCTGCTGCGCCGCACGCGCCAGCGTTTCCCGCACAAGCCCGCCATCCGCTGCGGCGACACGGCCTGGAACTACGCCGAGTTCGACGACACCTGCAACGCCCTGGCCAACGGCCTGGCCGGCCTGGGCGTGGCGGTGGGCGACCGGGTGGCGGTGATCGCCCGCAACTCGCACGCCTTTGCCGCGCTGCGCTTTGCCGTGGCCCGGCTGGGGGCGGTGCTGGTGCCGGTGAACTTCATGCTCAGCGCCGAGGAGGCGCACTACATCCTGCAGCACAGCGGCGCCACCGTGCTGTGCACCGACAGCGGTTTTGCCGAACTGGGCCACGCCGCCAGCGCGGGCACGGCCGTGCGCCAGCGCGTCTGGCTGCCCAGCGAAGGCCCGACCGAGCCCACCCCCGGCCTGCTGCGCTTCGACGACCTGCTGCAGGCCGGCCCGGCGCCGGAGCGGGCGCTGGACGGCCGCATGCTGGCGCAGATCATCTACACCAGCGGCACCGAATCGCGGCCCAAGGGCGCGATGCTGACGCACGAGGCGGTGATCGCCGAGTACGTGACCTGTCTGGTGGACGCCGACATCGCCGAGGGCGACGTGGTGCTGCACGCGCTGCCGCTGTACCACTGCGCCCAGCTCGACGTGTTCTTCGGCCCCGCCGTGTACGTGGGCGCCAGCAACGTCGTCACCGGCACGCCCACGCCCGACCACCTGCTGCGCCTGCTGGCGGCGCACCGCATCAGCTCGTTTTTTGCGCCCCCCACGGTGTGGATCGGCCTGTTGCGCGCCCCACAGTTTGACCAGACCGACCTGAGCGCGCTGCGCAAGGGCTATTACGGCGCGTCCATCATGCCGGTGGCGGTGCTCAAGGAAATGCAGCAGCGCCTGCCGCAGGTGCGGCTGTGGAACCTGTACGGCCAGACGGAAATCGCCCCGGTGGCCACGGTCCTCAAACCCGAGGACCAGCTGCGCAAGGCCGGCTCGGCCGGGCGCGCCGCGCTGAACGTGGAAACCCGGGTGGTGAACGACGCGATGGAAGACGTGGCGCCGGGCGAGGTGGGCGAGATCGTGCACCGCTCGCCGCAACTGCTGAGCGGCTACTTCCGCGACGAGGAACGCAGCGCGGCCGCGTTCGAGGGCGGCTGGTTCCACAGCGGCGACCTGGGTGTGCTGGACGACGAGGGCTACCTGACGGTGGTGGACCGCAAGAAGGACATGATCAAGACCGGCGGCGAGAACGTGGCCAGCCGCGAGGTGGAAGAGGCCATCTACCGCGTACCCGGCGTGTCGGAGGTGGCGGTGATCGGCCTGCCCGACCCGAAGTGGGTGGAAGCGGTGACCGCGGTGGTGGTGGTGAAAGCCGGCCACACCTTGACCGAGGCCGACCTGCTGGCCGGCCTGGCCGGCCACCTGGCGCCGTTCAAGCAGCCCAAGCGGGTGATCTTCACCGAGGCACTGCCGAAAAACCCCAGCGGCAAGCTGCTGAAGCGGGAGCTGCGGCTGCGCTATGCGCCGGGGGCTTGAACCGGAGGCACCCCCGTAGAAACCCTGAAATCCAGCGTCCGGCACATCCAGTGCCGGGACACGTGCGTACCCCAAGGGTCAGGTCGTCTGACACCGAACCCTTCACAGGTACACACCATGAACACACTCCTCTCTTCGGTCGCGCGCGGCCGTTTGGTGGCTGGCGCGGTGGCCGCGGCAGCGGCCGCAGGCCTCACCCCACTCGCGGCCCAGGCCGACACCGGCAAACTCCTGCTGACCGGCGGCGTCAGCACCATCGAAGGCGCGGCCGGCGGTGGCCTGTCGCCCTGGGCGGTGATCGGCTCGCAAGCCTCGGGCGGGGAAATCGGCGTGGCGGCTTACGCCAGCCGTGCCGTGACCGACGACTACGCGCTCACCGGCTACGGCGTGGCGGTGGGCCTGCACGACCGCTTCGAGCTGTCGTTGGCGCACCAGAAGTTCAACACCGGTGACCGCTTGGGTGGGCTGGACTCGGCCCTGAGTGGGCTGCCATTGAAGCAAGATATTTTCGGCGCCAAGTACCGCATTGCGGGCGATGCGGTGCTGGACAGCGACACCTGGATGCCGCAGATCGCCGTGGGCATCCAGCACAAACGGCTGGCGGCCAACGCCTTCACCGAGGGCGTGGTCGAGGGCGTGCTGGGCGCCAAGCGCAGCGGCACCGACGTGTACGTCAGCGCCACCAAGCTGTTCCTGGCCCAGGGGCTGTTGGTGAACGGCACGCTGCGGGCCACCAAAGCCAACCAGAACGGGCTGCTCGGCTTCGGCGGCAACCTGGACAAGGGCTACGAGCTGCGCCCCGAAATCTCGGTGGCGTACCTGCTGCGCAAAGACCTGGCCGTGGGGTTTGAGTACCGCGCCATGACGAACAAGCTGCGCAACGAGTTCATTCCGGGGGCCCTGGAAGCGGACCACTGGAAGGACGTCTTCATCGCCTGGGCGCCGAGCAAGAACCTGTCGCTGACGGCAGCCTACGTGGACCTGGGCCAGATCGCCCCGGGTTTGACCGCCAACCGCAAACAACGCGGCGCCTACCTGTCGGCCCAGGTGGCGTTCTGACCGCCTTCACCCCCCCATTTGGAAAGTTCCGCATGAAAACCCTCCTCACCACCCTGGCGCTGTGCGCCAGCGCCCTGTTCGGCACCGGTGCCGCACTGGCCCAAAGCAACGCCACCGCCTACCCGGTGGCCCCCGCCGCGGGGCTGTACCAGGCGTTTGGCGAAAAGGCCGGCCTGCAGGCGCTCATGGACGACTTCGTCCAGCGCCTGGCCGCCGACGCCGCCATCGGCGACCAGTTCAAGACCACCAACCTGGAGAACCTGTCGCGCCTGCTGACCGAGCAGACCTGCCAGCTGGCCGGCGGCCCCTGCCAGTACAGCGGCCGCAACATGGTGCAGTCGCACGCCGGCCTGAAAATCACCCCGGCCCACTTCAACCGCCTGGTGGAAGTGCTGCAGGCGAGCATGGACGCCAAGGGCATCCCCTTCACCCGCCAGAACCAAATGCTGGCGCTGCTGGCGCCCATGCACCGCGACGTGATCACGGTGCGGTGACCGGCCCCGCGCGGTCGGGGCAAGGCCTCGGTCGCGCGGTTCAGTCGAAAATGTCGCTGAGCCAGGACTTGCGCTTCTTGTACCCGTGGCCGCCGTGCCGATAGTCAGAATCGACGAAATCGGGGCGGCGCGGTGGCACCGGGGCCTGGGCCGGCGCGGGCGCGGCGGTGGCGCTGCGCTCGATCAACTTGTCCAGCTCACCGCGGTCCAGCCAGACGCCGCGGCATTGCGGGCAGTAGTCGATCTCGACGCCCTGTCGCTCGGTCATCACCAGGGTCACGTCGGTGCAGTGGGGGCATTTCATGCAAGGTCCTTGGGCTGCCCGCGGCGAAAGCGCGGGCCTGCTGGGCTAGACCCGGCGCCCACCACAAAGTTCAGCCCCGGCCAGCGCGCCGGCCTGCGGCGGCGTCCCCGGATGACGCGGCCAGCGGCGGCTCAACGCTCGTCGAAGCTGACGACCAGGCGGTCGGTCAGCGCGCGGGCCTGACAGGTCAGCACAAAGCCCTGGCGCATCTCGTCGGCCTCCAGGGTGTAGTTCTTGTCCATCACCACCTCGCCCTGCATCACCTTGCCGCGGCAGGTGCAACAGACGCCGGCCTTGCACGAATAGGGCAGGTCCAACCCGGCGTTCAGCGCGGCGTCCAGCACGTGTTCCTGCGCACCCAGCGCCAGCTCGTGCTGCTTGCCGTCGAGCACCACGGTCAGGCGGATGCCCTTGCCCGCGTCGCTGCGCTGGGCCTGGGCGTCCACGTCGGCCTGCACCTTGGCGGCCATGGCCGGGCCGCTGGTGAAGCGCTCGGTGTGGATGCGGTGCGCCGGCACGCCGGCCTCCCGCAGCGCGGCTTCGGTGGCCTCGATCATGGCCTCGGGGCCACAAATGAAGACCTCGTCCATGCTGGGCGCGGGCAGCAGCGCGGCCACGATGTCGAGCACCTTCTGCCGGTCGATGCGGCCCTGCAGCAGGTCCACCTCCTGGGCCTGGCGCGACAGCACGTGGACCATGGTGAAGCGGTCGGGGTAGCGGTCCTTCAGGTCCTGCAGCGCCTCGTTGAACATCACGCTGCCCATGCGGCGGTTGCCGTACACCAGGGTGAACTTGGAGCCGGGCTGTTCTTCCAGCGTGGTGGCGGCGATGGACAGGATGGGCGTGATGCCCGAACCCGCCGCAAAGCCGACGCGGTGCAGCGCGCGCGGTTTTTTCGAGACGAAGCGCCCGTCCGGCGGCATGACGCTGAGGGTGTCGCCCGCCTGCAGGGCGGTGGCGGCCCAGTTGGAGAACACGCCGCCTTCGACCGGGCGGATGCCGATCTCCAGCTCCCCGCTGCGCAGGTAGCGGCTGCGCGGGCTGCTGATGGAGTAGCTGCGCCGCACGTCCTGGCCGCCGACCTGGGCGCGCAGGGTGAGGAACTGGCCGGGTTCGAAGCGGAAGGCCTCGCGCGCGGGTTCGGGGATGTCGAAGGTGATGGCCACGGCGCCCGCGGCCTCGGGGCTGACGCGCTTGACGGTGAGTTCGTGGAAACGGGGAGCAGACATGGGGCAATCTCCGCGGGCCGCCGGGGGCGCCCGGTGGGTCGTCAGTAGGGCTTGAAGTAGTCGAACGGTTCCTGGCAGTCCAGGCACTTGTAGAGGGCCTTGCAGGCGGTGGAGCCAAAGCGCGAGGATTCGACCGTGTGCAGCGAGCCGCAGCGCGGGCAGGCCACCGCTGGGGTGGCCGCGGCGGCGCCGCGCACGAAGCGCAGCACGCCGGTCTCGCCGTCGGCACCACAGGCGCGGTGCGGCGGCGCGATGCCGTAGGCGCGCAGCTTGTCCTGGGCGGCGGGGGTCATCCAGTCGGTGGTCCAGGCCGGGGCCAGCTGCGTCACCACCCGCGCGGGCACGCCCAGCCCGGCCAGCACGGCGCGCACGTCGTCCTCGATCTGGCCCATGGCGGGGCAGCCGCTGTAGGTGGGGGTGATGACCACCTCCACCCCGTCCGGGGTGGCGCGCACGTCGCGCAGGATGCCGAGTTCGCGCAGCGTGATCACCGGAATTTCCGGGTCGGTCAGCACCTCCAGCGCGGCCCAGACGCGGGCCAGCAGGGCGGCCACGGTCCCATCGGGCGGCGGGGCACGCCCCGGGTCGGCCAGGACAGAAGGGGCGGGCGTGGCGGCGTTCATGCGCGGGGCACTCCCGGCCTCACCAGGGCGCGCCGGGGTGGGCGCGGGCCAGGCTCTGCATCTCGGCCAGCAGGTAGCCCAGGTGCTCGGAATGCACGCCGTTCTTGCCCTGGGTGACATAGCCTTCGGCCGGCGGGCGGCGCAGCGTGGCCTCGGCCAGGGCGTCGTCCACCAGGGTGTTCCAGTCGGCGCGCAGGGTCTGCGGGTCCAGCCCCAGGCCGCTGGCGGCGGCGTCGGCCTCCACCGGGTTGGTGGCCCAGAACTCCTGGGTGTAGGGCATCAGGTGGTCGAGCGCGGCCTGGGCGCGGGCGTGCGATTCGTCGGTGCCGTCGCCCAGGCGCACCAGCCAGTCGCGCGCATGACGCAGGTGGTAGCGCACCTCCTTGAGCGACTTGGCGGCGATGGCCGCCAGCGCCGGGTGGGTGGAGCGTTGCAAGCCGTCCCACACCAGCACCATCAGCGCGCTGTAGAGGAAGTTGCGCACGATGGTCGTGGCGTAGTCGCGGTTGGCCTGGGCGTAGCCCACCAGTGGGCCGTGGTGCGGCAGCTCCAGCAGGGTGTAGTTGCGGAACTCGTGCGCGTCGCGGAAATAGGCCAGCGTGTCCTCGGTGGCGCCGTCGCCCTGCAGGCGGGCGGCCTCTTGGTACAGCAGGCGGGCCTGGCCGATCAGGTCCAGGCTGGTGTTGGCCAGGGCGATGTCTTCTTCCAGAATGGGGCCGTGGCCGCACCATTCGGCGTTGCGCTGGCCCAGCACCACGGCGTTGTCGGCCAGGTGCAGCAGGTAGTCCAGGGTGGCGTCTTGAACGGCGGTGCTCATCACATGTGCCCCACTTCGTCGGGGATGTCGTAGAAGGTCGGGTGGCGGTAGATCTTGTCGGCCGCCGGCTCGAAGAACTCGCCTTTTTCGTCCGGCGCGCTGGCGGTGATGGCCTTGGACGGCACCACCCAGATGCTCACGCCTTCCTGGCGGCGGGTGTACACGTCGCGCGCCATCTGCAGGGCGTGCTGCGCGTCACTGGCGTGCAGGCTGCCGCAGTGCTTGTGCTCCAGGCCCTGCTTGCTGCGGACGAACACTTCCCACAGGGGCCAATCTTTCAAAGCGGGGGTGGTCATGCGGCCTCCTTCAGGGCACGTTGCTGTTGCTTGCGGGCGTGGGCCAGGGCGGCGTCGCGCACCCACTGGCCGTCGTTGTGGGCCTTGACGCGGGTCGCCAGGCGTTCGTGGTTGCAGGGACCGTGGCCGTTGACGGTGGCCCAGAACTCGTCCCAATCGATCTGGCCGTAGTCGTAATGGCCGCGCGCCTCGTTCCACTTCAGGTCGGGGTCGGGCAGGGTCACGCCCAGCACCTGGGCCTGGGGCACGGTGGCGTCCACGAACTTCTGGCGCAGGTCGTCGTTGCTGATGCGCTTGATGCCCCAGCGCATGCCCTGCGCGCTGTTGGGGCTGTCGGCGTCGGGCGGGCCGAACATGGCCAGGCACTTCCACCACCAGCGGTTGACGGCGTCCTGCACCATGTCCTTCTGCGCCTGGGTGCCCTGCATCATCACCAGCAGGGCCTCGTAGCCCTGGCGCTGGTGGAAGCTTTCTTCCTTGCACACGCGCACCATGGCGCGGGCGTAAGGGCCGTAGCTGCAGCGGCACAGCGGGATCTGGTTCATGATGGCCGCGCCGTCCACCAACCAGCCGATCACGCCCACGTCGGCCCAGGTCAGCGTGGGGTAGTTGAAGATGGAGCTGTACTTGGCCTTGCCGCTGTGCAGGGCGTCGAGCATCTGGTCGCGGCTGGTGCCCAGGGTTTCGGCGGCGCTGTACAGGTAGAGCCCGTGCCCGCCCTCGTCCTGCACCTTGGCGATGAGGATGGCCTTGCGCTTGAGGCTGGGGGCGCGGGAAATCCAGTTGCCCTCGGGCAGCATGCCGACGATTTCGCTGTGCGCGTGCTGGCTGATCTGGCGCACCAGCGTCTTGCGGTAGGCCTCGGGCATCCAGTCCTGCGGCTCGATGCGGCCGTCGGCGTCGATGCGCTCGTCGAATCGGGCCTGCAGCTCGGCCGGCTCGGCGGCCTTGAGGGGCTGGACGGTCTTGCCGGCGTCGTCCGGCACGTTGAAGGATTGCGTGTACATGGCGGCTCTCCTGAGAAAAAATCAGACCTGCTGGGGGCGGTTGTCCACCACGCGCCGGGCCTTGCCGGTCTGGGTGCGGGGGATGGTGTCGGCGTCCAGCACCGACACCTTTGTGGAGATGCCGATGAGGGTTTTGATGTGGTGCTGCAGCTCCTTGGCGATGGCGGCGCGCTCGGCCGCGTCGGTGCGGCCCGACAACTCGCGCTGCAGCTCGCACTGCACCTCCACGTTGTCCAGGTGGCCGTCGCGGCTCAGGTTGATCTGGTAAATGCCGGCCAGGCGCGGGTCGCGCAGGATCTGCTCCTCCACCTGGGTGGGGAACACGTTGACGCCGCGCACGATCAGCATGTCGTCGCTGCGGCCGGTGATCTTGCCGAAGCGGCGGAAGGCGCGCGAGGTGGGCGGCAGCAGGCGGGTCAGGTCGCGGGTGCGGTAGCGGATGATGGGCATCGCCTCTTTGGTGAGCGAGGTGAACACCAGCTCGCCGTCGGACCCGTCGGGCAGCACCTCGCCGGTCTCGGGGTCGATCACTTCGGGGTAGAAGTGGTCTTCCCAGATCACCGGGCCGTCTTTCGATTCGATGCACTCGCTGGCCACGCCCGGGCCCATCACTTCCGACAGGCCGTAGATGTCCACCGCGTCGATGCCGAGCTTGCGCTCGATTTCGGCGCGCATGCCCTCGCCCCAGGGCTCGGCGCCGAAGATGCCGACCTTGAGCGAGATCTGCTCGGGCGGGATGCCCTGCCGCTCGAACTCCTCGGCAATCACCAGCGAGTACGACGGCGTGACCATGATGAGGTCGGGCTTGAAGTCCTGGATCAGCTGGACCTGCTTTTCGGTCTGCCCGCCGGACATGGGAATGACGGTGCAACCGGCGCGCTCGGCGCCGTAGTGCGCGCCCAGTCCACCGGTGAACAGGCCGTAGCCGTAGGCGATGTGGCAGAGGTCACCGGGACGGCCGCCGGCGGCGCGGATGGAGCGCGCCACCAGGTCGGCCCAGCGGTCGATGTCGCCCTTGGTGTAGCCCACCACCGTGGGCTTGCCGGTGGTGCCCGACGAGGCGTGCACCCGCGACACCTGGCTGCGCGGCACCGCGAACAGGCCGAAGGGGTAGTTGTCGCGCAGGTCGGCCTTGGTGGTGAAGGGGAACTTGGCCAGGTCGGACAGGGTTTTCAGGTCGTCGGGGTGGACGCCGGCCGCGTCGAACTTCTGGCGGTAGTGCGGGACGTTGTCGTAGGCGTGCTTCAGCGTCCATTTCAGGCGTTGCAGCTGCAGGGCCGAAATCTCGTCGCGGCTGGCGGTTTCGATCGGCTCCAGGTCGCCGGGGCGGGGGTGTTTCACGGGCATGGGGGTTCCTTGGGCGGCGGGGGTCGGTCGGGTCAGGCGGCAGAACGGGGGGCGGGGCCCAGGCCGGCGATCACCTCGCCTTGGATGCGGTAGCTCTTGCCGCGGAACAGCGCCACGGTCTTGCCGCCGCGCACCCGCACGGTGATGTCGTAGACCCCGGTGCGGCCGCTGGCGGAGCGCTCCACCGCCTCGGCCTCCAGCACGTCGCCCTCGCGGGCGGGGGCCAGGAAGTCGATGTGGCAGGCCGAGGCCACGGTGTTCTGGTTGTAGCTGTTGCAGGCGTAGGCGAAGGCGCTGTCGGCCAGGGTGAACATGAAGCCGCCATGGCAGATGCGGTGGCCGTTGACCATGTCGGCACGCACCGGCATGCTGACCGTGGCGGTGCCGGGGCCGATGGCCTCGATGCGCATGCCCAGGGCCTGGGTGGCGTTGTCGCGCGACCACATGGCCTGTGCCACGGCTTCGGCCAGCGCCTGCGGATCGGTGGGGACGGAAGGGCTCATGGGGCGACGGGCTTTCAGACGTGGTAGCGCCGCTGCACGACGCGGAAGCGGTTGGCCACGAAGGCCGAGTCCGCGTAAGAGGCGTTGGCCGCCGGGTTGCCGCCGGTGCCGTGGTAGTCGGAAAACGCGGCCGACTGGTTGACGAACACGCCCCCGGTCAGGTTGATGGACAGCGCCACTTTCCCGCGCCAGGTGGCTTCGGTCATGGCGTCGATCACCGCCGCGCGGGTGGAATACAGGCCCACGGTGAGGGCACCGTGTTCGGTGACGATGCGCTCGGACAGGGCGATGGCCGCATCGGCATCGGCCGCTTGCACCACGAAGCTGATGGGACCGAAACGCTCTTCCATGTAAGCGGCCTCGTCGGCGGCGTCCACCGCCAGCAGCACCGGGGTGCGCACGTCGGCGCCAGGGAATTCGGGGTGGGCCAGTTGCTGGGAGGCCAGCACCACGCGGCCCAGGGCGCCGCTGTTGGCCAGGTCCACCCGCTCGGCGGTGGCGCGGCTCTGCACCGCACCCAGCACCGCGCAGGCCACCTCGGTCTTGGACAGGAACTTCTGCAGCGCGGCCGCCAGGTCGGTGCACACCTCGTCGAAGGACTTGTGGCCCTCGTCGGTGTCGATGCCGCCGGCCGGCACGATCAGCGCCTGCGAGGTGGTGCACATCTGGCCCGAATACAGCGACAGGGTGAACGCCAGGTTGCCCAGCATCGCCTTGTAGGCGTCGGTGGATTCGATGACGATGTGGTTGACGCCCGCCAGTTCGGCGTACACCTGCGCCTGCTTGCAGTGGTCCAGCAACCACTGGCCGAACACGTTGCTGCCGGTGAAGTCCACCGACTTGACCGCCGGGTGGGTGGCCAGCGCCTGGGTGACGCTGCGCTGTTCGGCCACGCACAGGGTGACGAGGTTGGGGTCGAGGCCCTGCTCGGCCAGCACCGCGCGGATGGTGCGCACCGTGAGGGCCGCCGGCAGGATGGCGTTGCTGTGCGGCTTGACGACGACCGCGTTGCCGGTGGCCAGCGCGGCGAACAGGCCGGGGTAGGTGTTCCAGGTGGGGAAGGTGCCGCAGCCGATGACCAGGGCCACCCCGCGGCCGACGATCTCGTAGTGCTTTTTCATCACCAGCGCGGGGTTCTTGCCCTGCGGCTTTTCCCAGGTGGTTTCGGCGGGCACAAAGCTCTGCTCGCGCCAGGCGTAGGCCACGGCTTCCAGGCCGCGGTCGAGCGCGTGGGCGGCGCCGGCCTGGAAGGCCATCATCCAGCCCTGGCCGGTGGTCGCCATGACCGCGTGGCCCATCTCGAAGCTCTGCTGGTAAATGCGGTGGAGGATTTCCAGGCAGATGCCGGTGCGGCCCGCGGCGCCCACGGCCTGCCAGCCTTTCATGGCGGCCTGGCCGGCGGCCAGCAGGGCCTCGGGGTCGCAGACGGGGTAGCGCACGTCCAGCGCCACGCCGTAGGGCGAGGCCTCGCGCCCGCCCCAACCGGTCTGACCCGGCTGGTCCAGCTCGAAAGGGCGGCCCAGGTGGGCCTGGAACGCCGCCTGGCCATCGGCCGCGGCGGTTTCGCCATAGACCTTGGGGCTGGGCATTTCGCTGTGGGGCGACCAGTAGCCCCGGGTGGCGATGGCGTGCAGGGCGCCGTCCAGGGTGGCGCGGTGGGTGTCGAGCAAGGGATGGGTCATGAAGCGGGTGTGTGCGCTGAAGCGATACAAATTATCTTTAAATTAAAGAATATTCGTATCGTACTGGCGCACAACCCACGGCGACAGAGGGTTTACCCGGTAACCCAGGCCACAGCGGGCGCCCCGGCGCCTGACCGACCCGCCATTTAGATACAAAAAATAATCAATTGGGCCGGCCGTTGTCACACGTGCCGGCGCTGCTCACAGGGCAGCGACCAGCGGGTCGGCGTGCTGGAAACGCTCCTGCAGCCAGGGGGTGGCGGTGGGCACGTCGCCGTTGGCCAGGCGCATCAGCGCGTCCAGGTGGCGCTCGGACGGGGCCAGCAGGCGCTGGTAGATCTCTTTGCACAGCCCCCGCGCGCGGCGGCCGGGCCAGTCGGGCGGCAGCAGCACCTCGGGCAGTTCGGGGTCGCGCAGCAGCAGTCGCCGAAAGTCGTGGATCAGCAGCACCCGCAAGGGCCAGGCCAGGGCATCGTCCAGCGCCGGCCCGGCGTCGCGCAGTTCGGCCAGGATGGGCTGGTAGGACTGCACAAAGCCCTGGTAGCCGCTGGCCAGCTCGTCCAGGTTCCAGGCGCGGCGCACCAGGTCGCTGTCGTTGGCGGAGCCGCCCAGGTGCGGGTTGGCGGCCAGCAGCGGCATCAGCCGTGGCAGGCAGGCGCCCATGCCGTCGGTGCCCAGGGCGTCGAAGACGCGGCGCAGGTCGGCGCTGGGGTGGACGAAGCCGCCCCCGCCCAGGTCGCCAAAGCCCTGCCAGAACAGGGCGCGGCGCAGCCGGTCGCGCACCCGCGGCTCCAGTTCGCCCACCGTCAGCACTAGGCGCCAGCGCCGGTCCCAGGGGGCGGGTTGGGCGGCGTAGATCTGGCGCGCCGCCTCCTCGAACCGGCGCTGGCCGGCCGGGGTCAGGCGGTAGTCGGTGCGGCGGCCGCAGGCCTCGCTGGCCAGCCACTCGTCCTTGACCAGCCGGAACACGGTGGTGCGCACCAGCCGTTCGTTCAGGCCCAGCGGTTCCAGCAGCGCGATCAGGCTGCCCAGCCACAGGCGGCCGCCGCGCGGCAGCACGGTGTCGCCGAACACTGTGGTGATGAGCGAACCCGCCTGCATGCGCCCCAGTTGCCGGAAGGCGTCGAGGCGTTGCTGGGCGGGCGAGGTGGCGTCGGACATGGGGCCGTATGTTAGCGGGCCCACCCGGCGCCGGTGGCCAGGGCGGCTCAGGCCGGCTGCGGCCGCAGGAACACCCGCGCCTTCTTGGGCGACACCACCAGCTTCTCGCCTTCCTTGAGGCCCAGCGCGCGGAAGCGCTCGGCCGGCATCTGCGCCTCGATCAGCGGGTCGTGACCGTCGGGCTGTTGCGGGTCTTCGGGCCACAGCTCCAGCCGGGCGATCGGGCCGACCACGATGGCGCGCTGCAGGTCGGCCACGATGCCGACCGCGCCGGGGGTGTAGCGTTCCACGGCCAGGTCGTGCGGGCGCACGTAGGCAAAAGCCTGGGCGTCGCGCGCCTGGGCGTGCTCGGGGGTGTCAATCGCCACACCCTCCAGGTGCAGCTGGCCCTCGTGCGCGCGGCCGTGGAACAGGTTCACGTCGCCCAGGAAGCCGTACACGAAGGGGCTGGCCGGGTGGTCCCACACGTCCTGCGGGGTACCCACCTGCTCCACCACGCCCTGGTTCATCAGCACCACCCGGTCGGCCACTTCCAGCGCCTCTTCCTGGTCGTGGGTCACGAAGATGCTGGTGACGTGCAGTTCGTCGTGCAGGCGGCGCAGCCAGCGGCGCAGTTCCTTGCGCACCTTGGCGTCCAGCGCGCCAAAGGGCTCGTCGAGCAGCAGCACCTTGGGCTCCACCGCCAGCGCGCGCGCCAGGGCAATGCGCTGGCGCTGCCCGCCCGAGAGTTGCGCCGGGTAGCGGTCGGCCAGCCAGTCCAGCTGCACCAGCTTGAGCAGGTCGGTCACCTTCTGCTTGATCTGCGCTTCGCTGGGCCGCTGCCCGCGCGGCTTGATGCGCAGGCCGAAGGCCACGTTCTCGAACACGCTCATGTGGCGGAACAGCGCGTAGTGCTGGAACACAAAGCCCACGTTGCGTTCGCGCACGTGCACGTCGGTGGTGTCCTCACCGCTGAACAGGATGCTGCCGGTGTCCGGCGTTTCCAGCCCCGCGATGATGCGCAGCAGCGTGGTCTTGCCGCAGCCCGACGGGCCCAGCAGCGCCAGCAGTTCGCCCGAGGCGATGTCCAGGTTCACATCGCGCAGGGCGTGGAAATGGCCAAAATGTTTGTTGACGTCGCGAATTTCGATGCTCATGTTCTTTCCTTGCACAGCGCTCAGCCGGCGTGGGCGGCGGGGGTGGCTGCGGCGGAGGGCCGCTCGGGCGGCAATTCGGCCAGGGCCTTCATTTCACGTTCCATGCGCCACTCGGCCACGGACTTGATGGCCAGCGTCACCAGCGCCAGCAAAGCCAGCAGCGAGGCCACGGCAAACGCGGCCACCGACTGGTACTCGTTGTACAGCACCTCCACGTGCAGCGGCATGGTGTTGGTCTGGCCGCGGATGTGGCCCGACACCACGCTGACCGCGCCGAACTCGCCCATGGCGCGCGCGTTGCACAGGATCACGCCGTAGATCAGGCCCCACTTGATGTTGGGCAGCGTCACGCGCCAGAAGGTCTGCCAGCCGGTGGCGCCCAGCACGATGGCGGCCTGCTCCTCCTCGTTGCCCTGGGCCTGCATCAGCGGGATCAGCTCGCGCGCGATGAAGGGGAAGGTCACGAAGATGGTGGCCAGGATGATGCCGGGCACAGCGAACACGATCTTGATGTCGTTCGCCATCAGCCACGGGCCCAGCCAGCCCTGCGCGCCGAACACCAGCACGTAGATCAGGCCCGCCACCACCGGCGACACCGAGAACGGCAGGTCGATCAGCGTGGTGAGGAAGGACTTGCCCTTGAACTCGTACTTGGCGATGCACCAGGCGGCGGCGATGCCGAACACGAGGTTCAGCGGCACCGCCACGGCGGCGGTCAGCAGCGTGAGGCGGATGGCCGACCAGGCGTCGGGCTCCTGCAGCGCTTCCCAGTAAGCCTCGAAGCCCTTGCGCAGCGCTTCGGTGAACACCGCCGCGAGCGGGAGCACCAGGAACAGGCACATGAACACCAGCGCCACGCCGGTGAGGGTGTAGCGCACCCAGGCGGCCTCGGTGGTGCCGCGCTGGGCGGATCGAACGGTGGATTGCGAACTCATTGCGTGTTCCCCGCCGAACGTTTGCGCTGCCAGGTTTGCAGGCCGTTGATGACCAGCAGCAACACGAAGGAAATGACCAGCATGACGGTGGCCACCGCGGTGGCACCGGCGTAGTCGTACTGCTCCAGCTTGCCGATGATGATGAGCGGCGTGATTTCAGAGACCATGGGCATGTTGCCGGCGATGAAGATGACCGAGCCGTACTCGCCCACCGCGCGGGCGAAGGCCATGGCAAAGCCGGTCAGCAGCGCGGGCGCAATGCTGGGGAAGATCACTTTCGTGAAGGTCTGCCAGCGGGTGGCGCCCAGGCAGGTCGCGGCTTCCTCCAGCTCCTTTTCAGCGTCTTCCAGCACGGGCTGCACCGTGCGCACCACGAACGGCAAGCCGATGAAGATAAGCGCGATCACCACGCCGTTGGGGTTGAAGGCGAGCTGGATGCCGTGCGGCTCCAGGAATTGGCCGATCCAGCCGTTGCCGGCCAGCAGCGCGGTCAGCGAAATACCGGCCACGGCGGTGGGCAGCGCAAACGGCAGGTCCACCAGCGCGTCCACAAACTTCTTGCCGGGGAAGGGGTAGCGCACCAACACCCAGGCCACCAGCAGGCCGAACACCACGTTCACCAGCGCGGCGATCAGCGAGGCGCCGAAGGTCAGCCGGTACGACGCCAACACGCGCGGCGAGGTGACGGCCTCCCAGAACTGCGGCCAGGTGAGGGTGAAGGTCTTGAACACCAGCGCCGACAGCGGGATGAGCACGATCAGGCTGAGGTACAGCACCGTGTACCCGAGCGTGAGGTTGAAGCCGGGCAGCACCCGTGCGCTGCGGCGGGGGCCGGAGGCAGGGGCCGCGCCGGCGGGCAGCGTGGCAGAGGTCATGGGTCGGCGAACAGCACAAAGGGGGGATGCCCCCTCCGGTCAGGCAGGGGGCCCGGCGATGACGCGAGGCGGCTTACTTGTTCAGGTACAGCTTGTCGAACTGGCCGCCGTCGTTGAAGTGCACCTTCTGCGCTTCGGCCAGCGAGCCGAAGTACTGCTCCACCGTGAACAACTTGATCGGCTTGAAGGCGCTGGCGTACTTCTTGAGCACCGCTTCGTTGCGCGGGCGGATGTTGTGCTTGGCGGCGATTTCCTGGCCTTCGGGGCTGTAGAGGAAGTCGAGGTAGGCCTTGGCGTCGGCCGCGGTGCCCTTCTTGGCCACGGTGCGCTCGACGATGGCGACCGGGTTTTCCGCCACGAGGGAGGCGCTGGGGTGGATCGCATCGACCTTGCCTTTGCCGAATTCGTTGTCCACCGACACCACTTCGGACTCGAAGGTCACCAGCACATCACCGATGTTGCGCTGCAGGAAGATGCCGGTGGCGTCACGGCCGCCACGCGCCAGCACCGGCACGTTCTTGTACAGCTTGCTCACGAAGTCCAGCGCGTCGGCGTCGCTGCCGCCCTTGCTGCGCACGTAACCCCAGGCGGCCAGGTAGGCCATGCGGCCGTTGCCCCCGGTTTTGGGGTTGACCACCACCACCTGCACGCCGGGCTTGACCAGGTCGTCCCAGTCCTTGATGCCCTTGGGGTTGCCGTTGCGCACCAGGAACAGCATGGTGGAGGTGGTGGGCGCGGCGTTGTGCGGGAATTTCTGGCGCCAATCTTTGGCGACCACGCCCTTGTCGGCCAGGAAATCGACGTCGGTGGTGGTGTTGCAGGTCACCACGTCGGCCTCCAGGCCATCGGCCACGGCGCGCGCCTGGGCGCTGGAGCCGGCGTGCGACTGGTCCACCTTCACGTTCTTGCCGGCGGTTTTGGCGTGGGCCACGTAGGCGGTGTTCAGTTCTTTGTAAAACTCGCGCGACACGTCGTACGACACGTTGAGCAGGCTGGTCTGGGCACTGGCCCAGCTGGACGCGGTCAGCGCGATGACGGCGAGCGCTTGGCGAAGGGTGGGTTTCATGGGTGAACTCGGTGGGCGTTGAAGAATGGAAGGCATTCTGGGCGAGCCGCTTTAGTTCACAAACTACTTTCTTGAAGTTTTGAAATTACTTTTCCATATATACATGCCGATGTGCCGCGCCTGAAGGCCCGGCCCATATGAAAATTACTTAACAGTCTTTGGCGTTTGGGTGCCCGCGCGTCATCATGCGCGCCCATGTCGTTGCCCGAATCCACCCACGCGCTGGCCGTGGGGCTCGTCCTCCTCGCCCTGTTCGTGACCTTTGTGCGTGAATGGGTCAAACCCGACATTGCCGCCCTCGGCGCGGTGGTGGGGCTGCTGGTGCTGGGCGTGCTCACCCCCGCCCAGGTGCTGGGCGTCTTCAGCAACAGCGCGCCGTTCACCATCGCCTGCCTGTTCGTCATCAGCGGCGCGCTCGGCCGCACCGGCTGCGTGGACTGGCTGGGCGAACGCATGGCCCGCGCCGCCGGGCAGAGCGAAAGCCGCCTGCTGGTCGGGCTGCTGCTGATCGGGCTGCTGGTGTCGCCGTTCATCAACAACACGCCGCTGGTCATGGTCATGATCCCGGTCGTCATCACCCTGGCCGGGCGCATGGCGCTCAGCCCGTCGCGGCTGCTGATTCCGCTGTCCTACGCCACCATCCTGGGCGGGATGGTGACGATGGTGGGCACCTCCACCAACATTTTGGTGGACGGCGTGGCGCGCAGCTTGGGGCTGCAGCCCTTCAGCATGTTCGAGATCACCGCGCCCGCGCTGGTGATCGCCCTGGCGGGCTGCGCCTTCCTGCTGGTGTTCGCCCGGCGCTGGCTGCCCGCGCGCGAAACGCTGACGCAGCAGTTCACCGGCAGCGGCGACCGCCTGTTCATGACCGAACTGTTCGTGCCCGAAGGGTCGCGCCTGAACGGCCGCACGCTGCAGGATGCGCGGCTGGCCCACGGCGCCATACAGGTGCTCAAGCTGTTCCGGGGCGAGGAAGAATACTCGTCGCCCGCCGCCGACACCCGGCTGCAAACCGGCGACCGGCTGGTGGTGCACACCCGCAGCAGCGCCATGGTGGACCTGCGCGGCAGCGACCTGATCGGCCTGCACGCCGCGCCCGCCCCCGACCGCAGCGCGCACGACCTGGAAACCCTGCGCCGGCGCGACGTGGTCATCGTCGAAGCCCTGGTGGGCCAGACCTCGCGCTACGTGCAGCGCCCCATCCGCGACCTGGACCTGGCCTCGCGCTACAGCATCCACCTGATCGCGGTGCACCGCAAGAACGCGTCCATCGCCGACATCGGCGACGACTTCCAGCTGCAGTTCGGCGACGTGCTGCTGGTGGAGGGCACGCCCCGTCAGATCCAGCGCTTCTGCGACAACGGCGACCTGTTCGCCATCACCGAAGGCAAGACCGCCCCGCAACGCCGCCACAAGGCCCCGATCGCGCTGGCCAGCATCGCGGGTGTGATGGCGCTGGCCGCGTTCGACGTGATGCCCATCGAAGGCCTGGCACTGATCGGCGCGGTGCTGGTGGTCGTGACCGGCTGCCTGAAACCGGACGAGGCCTACAAGTCCATCGAATGGCCGATCCTGATGCTGATCTACGCCATGCTGGCGGTGAGCGTGGCCATGAAGGATTCGGGCCTGTCGGCGCTGGCGGCGCAGTCCCTGGTGCATTGGGGCGGCGGGCTGTCGCCGTGGCTGGTGCTGTCGCTGGTCATCCTGGCCACCTCCATCGCCACCGAATTCATCAGCAACAACGCGGTGGCGGTGCTGTTCACCCCGGTCGTCATCGGCGTGGCGCTGGAACTGGGCGTGGACCCCCGCCCCTTTGTGGTGGGCGTGATGTTCGCCGCCAGCGCCAGTTTCGCCACCCCCATCGGCTACCAGACCAACACCCTGGTCTACAGCGCCGGCAACTACCGCTTCAGCGACTTCGCCCGGCTGGGCGTGCCGCTCAACCTGGTGGTGTGGCTGGCCGCCAGCGCCCTGATTCCGCTGTTCTGGCCGTTCCATCCTTGAAGGCCTGGGGCGTTGCCAAGGCCTGCTGCACCACGTCGCGCGTCAGCGTGGGCACGAACGCCTCGATGAACCCATACGCAAACCCGGGCAGCCAATGGCTGCGGGCGATGCCCAAGCGGGTCAGGTTGACCGGGAACAGGTGGCCGGCGTCGAGCACGCCCAGGTGGCGGTCGCGCTCACCGTCCAGCGCGATCGACGCCACGATGCCCACCCCCATCTCCAGTTCCACATAGGTCTTGATCACGTCCGCGTCCATGGCGGTCAGCACCACGTCGGGCTGCAAGCCTTGCGCGGCAAACGCCTGGTCGATGTGCGAACGCCCGGTGTACCCCACCTCATAGGTGATGATGGGCCACGCCACCAGGTCGTGCAATGTCACCGGGCGGTTCAGCGCCAGCAGCGGGTGGGCCTGGGGCAACACGATGCTGTGGGTCCAGCGGTAGCACGGCAGCGTCACCAACGGCTCGTATTCCGCCAGCGCTTCGGTGGCCACGCCTATATCGGCCTCGCCCGACAGCAGCATCTGCGCGACCTGCTTGGGTGAGCCCTGGTGCAGGTGCAGCGTCACCTTTGGGTAGCGTAGGCGAAAGTCCTTCACCACGTGCGGCAGCGCGTAACGCGCCTGGGAATGGGTGGCGGCGATCGACAAACGCCCCTCCTCGCGGCCCTGCAGGTCTTGCCCGGCGCGGCGCAGGTTGTCGGTTTCCTGCAGCACCCGCTCCACCATGGGCAGCAAAGTTTTACCCGCCGTGGTCAGGCCCAGCAAACGCTTGCCGGAGCGCACGAACAGTTCCACGCCCAGCTCCTCCTCCAGCTCCCGCACCTGCCGGCTCACACCGGGCTGCGAGGTGTGCAGCGCCAGGGCCACTTCGGTCAGGTTGAAACCGCAGCGCACCGCTTCGCGCACCGAACGCAATTGTTGAAAATTCATGCCGACACCGGGGTTTCACTGCCGAACATAGATGCGGTCAAACACCCCGCCGTCGGCAAAGTGCGTCTTGGCCGCCTGGTCCCAGCC
>NZ_JAAQQT010000523.1:0-5400 GCF_011742065.1 Aquabacterium sp. A08 | reverse complement strand
GGCCCCAGAATGGACGCCAGCAGCACCGGCAGCACGAACAGGGGGGTGTAGTTGACGCCGCCTTGCTGGAAGGTTTGCAGCAGGCCGAACACCGCCAGGTCCACCCACAGGGTGAAGGCCCAGCCGGCGGACCAGTAGGCGTCGGACCGGGCCGGGCGCGACCAGCGCAGCACCGCCAGGGTGGCGGCCAGGTACACGGCGCACAGCATGAACTGCCAGGGCCGCGCGGTGCCCTGGGTGTAGGCCAGGCCTTGCAAGGCCAGCAGGCCCAGCGCGATGACGACGCGCGCGCCCATGAGGTGCGTCCACAACCGGGCGGCGGCCGGGCCCAGGCGGCGCCGGTCTGGCGGCGGGGCGGGCGAGGGCACGAACCAAGACGGCGCGAAGCCGGTGGCCGCTTCGTCGGCGGCGTCTGCGGGGTCCGCTGGGGGCGGGGCGCCGGCCGTGGCGTCAGCCTTCGGCCAAGCGCCGGTGTTCCTGGCCACAGTAGTACCCCAAGGCGCCGCGCACGGCGTCGGTGCTGGGCAGGTGCAGGCCGCAGTGGCGGCAGGTGACGATGGCGTCGGGCCCCGGCGGGGGGGCCGGCCGTGGCGGCGGGGTGGCGCGTTCGGCCTCGTCGCGCGCTTGGGCGGCGCGGTTGTTGCGCCAAAGGTAAAAGGCCACCAGCACCACGGCCAGAACGAGCAGGTACTTCATGCGCGCTGCAACACCACTTCAAGGACGAAGCGCGAGCCCACATAGCCCAGCAGCAACAGGCCGGCCGCCGCGTACAGCATGCGCACCGCCAGCCGGCCGCGCCAGCCCCAGCGCCAGCGGCCCCACAGCAGCACGCCCAGCACGCCCCACGACAGCAGGGTGAACACGGTCTTGTGCGTCCAGGCCCAGCCCGAGGCGGGCAGTGCGCTGCTGAAGTACCAGCCGGCCAGCAGCGTCAGCGTCAGCAGCACAAAGGCCGCGGCCACAAAGCGGAAGGTCAGCCGCTCCAGCGCCAGCAGCGGCAGCGACGCCTGGCCCGGCTGGCCGCTGCGGATGTGGCGTTCGGTGCGCTGCATCATCCAGGCATGGGCCACGGCCACGCCCAGCAAGCCATAAGACGCAATGCCCAGCGCCCAGTGCAGGGGCAGCCAGGTGGAATGCAGCGCCGGGTAGGCCGCACCGGGAAAGGCCAGCGCCAGCAACACCGCCGGGGTGCCCAGGCCGGCCAGCGTCCAGCGGGTGCGCAGTTGTGGGTACAGCCGCGTTTCCAGCGCGTACACGCTGAACACCAGCCACGCCGTGACCGACAGCGTGGTGGCAAAGCCAAAGCGCACCGGCTCCACCCCCAGCACCAGAGCCAGGGCGGCGGCGTGCAGCAGCCAGACCCCACCCATCAGCGCGCTGATGGCCCGGCGCCCCAGCCGCGCCGACCAGCCGGCCAGCACGGCGTAGCCCAGCGCCGCCCCCACCGAGGGCACGGCCGTCCACCAAGGGCTCGCAGCTAAAATCATCCCCACAGTTTAACGGCCAGCCGCGCCGCTGGACGCCCACCCGAGAACACTTTGCATGGCCTCAGCCCTTACCGAAAAACTTTCCCGCCTGGTCAAGGAAATGCGCGGCCAGGCCCGCATCACCGACAGCAACGTCACCGACATGCTGCGCGAGGTGCGCATGGCGCTGCTGGAGGCCGACGTGGCCCTGCCGGTGGTGCGCGACTTCATTGCCCGGGTCAAGGACAAGGCCCTGGGCGCCGAGGTGGTGGGCTCGCTCACGCCGGGGCAGGCGCTGGTGGGCATCATCAACCGCGAACTGGCGGCCACCATGGGCGCGGGGGTGAGCGACATCAACCTGGCGGCGCAGCCCCCTGCGGTGATTTTGATGGCGGGCCTGCAGGGCGCCGGCAAAACCACCACCACCGCCAAGCTGGCCAAGCTGCTGATTGAGAAGCGCAAGAAGAAGGTGCTGACCGTGTCGGGCGACGTGTACCGCCCGGCGGCCATCGAGCAGCTGAAAACCGTGACCAAGCAGGCCGGGGCCGAGTGGTTCCCCAGCACGCCCGACCAGAAGCCGCTGGACATTGCCCGCGCCGCGCTGGACTACGCGCGCAAGCACTACTTTGACGTGCTGCTGGTGGACACGGCCGGCCGCCTGGCCATTGACGAGGCCTTGATGGCTGAAATCCAGCAGCTGCACGCCGCGCTGAACCCGGTGGAAACGCTGTTTGTGGTGGACGCCATGCAGGGCCAGGACGCGGTGAACACCGCCAAGGCCTTCAAGGAGGCCTTGCCGCTGACCGGCATTGTGCTGACCAAGATGGACGGCGATTCGCGCGGCGGGGCGGCGCTGTCGGTGCGCGCGGTCACGGGCGCGCCCATCAAGTTCGCCGGGGTGAGCGAGAAGATCGACGGGTTGGAGGTGTTCGACGCCGAACGCCACGCCGGGCGGGTGCTGGGCATGGGCGACATCGTGGCGCTGGTGGAACAGGTGACCGCCGGGGTGGACATGGCCCAGGCGCAAAAGCTGGCCGCCAAAGTAAAAAGCGGTGAGGGCTTTGACCTGGAAGATTTTCTGGACCAGATCCGCCAGATGAAAAAGATGGGCGGCCTGAGCAGCCTGATGGACAAGCTGCCCACCCAGATGGCCGCCAAGGCCAGCGACGCCGACCTGACCCGCGCCGAAAAGGACATCAAGCGCAAGGAAGGCATCATCTGCAGCATGACGCCGCAGGAGCGGCGTAAGCCCGAACTCATCAAGGCCACGCGCAAGCGCCGCATTGCCGCCGGCGCCGGTGTGCACGTGCAAGAGGTGAACCGCCTGCTGAAAGAATTTGAGCAGATGCAGGCCATGATGAAGAAGATGAAAGGCGGCGGCCTGATGAAGATGATGAAACGCATGGGCGCCATGAAGGGCATGGGCATGCCCAAGCTGCCGGGCATGTGAGCCCCGGCCCACCCGCCATGACCGACGCGCTGCCCCTGACCACCTGGCTGGAAGCGCTGCTGGCCGTGGCGGCGCTGGGCGCAGCGCTGGCCCTGCGCCCCTGGCGCATGTTGCAAGGCGGCTTGCTCACGCCCGCCCTGGCCGCGCTGGCGCTGCTGCCCTGGTTCTGGCTGCTGCCCCAAAAGCTGCCGCAGGGCTTGGCGGTGCAGTTTTCGGGCGCGTGTTTGCTGCTGTTGATGCTGGGCTGGCCCCTGGCGGTGCCGGTGCTGGCGCTGGTGGCCCTGGCCGTGTGGGCGTTGGGCAGTGCGGGCGGGGTGGCCGTGCTGTCGCAATTCGTCTGGGTGGGACTGGTGCCGGCCACGGTGGCGCTGGGCATCGGCGCGGCGCTGCGGCGCTGGCTGCCGCCCAACCTGTTCATTTACACCCTGGGGCGCGGCTTTTTGGGCACGGCCGTGGCGGTGTTTGCGGCCGGCGTGCTGTACGAACTGGCCTACCACCTGTTGGGCGGCAACACCCTGCACGACGCGCTGGTGGCCCGCTGGCTCATGGCCTGGGGCGACGCCTTTTTGACCGGCCTCTTCACCGCCGTGTTCGTGGCCTTCGCGCCGCAGTGGCTGGCCACCTGGTCGGACGCGCGGTATTTGCGCCCGCCCGGCGGCTGACCATCAGCCTGCCATGGCTTTTGCTGGACGTGCAGATTAGACTGCGCAGATGGAAATCGAAATCTACAAAGCCTTCATCACCGCTGGGGTGCCCGACCCCGAGGCGCGTGCGGCCGTGGAATCGATCAACAAAGAGATTGATCGCCGGTACAGCTTGCACGCGCAGCAGTTGGTGACGCGGGGCGATCTCAAAGAGACGGAAGCAAGGCTGGATGCACGTTTGGCTGATGCGAAGGTCGAGATCATCAAGTGGACCGTGGGTACGATGTTTGCTGCTGTGGGCCTGTTTGCGGCGCTGACCAAGCTCTGGCAATAAATTGGATTCCCGCTCCATAAAGAACCGCCCCTGTGGCGGTTTTTTTTGCGACTGGTGCTAGATTGGCACCCATGGCCCAACTCCCCCCCAGCCGCCTGCCCCACTTCCGCAACCTGGGGGTGTTGCTGCGGGCGTTGGTGCTGGTGCAGCTGCTGCGCCTGGTGCACGGCTGGGTGCAGGCCCCCGGGTGGCAGGCGTGGTGGCACGGCCTGCTGGACGCCGCGCCCCTGTACGAACCCGTCACGCTGACCGTGGTGGTGCTGCTGTACGCCCTGGCCCCCTGGCTGGAACGGGCCGCCTACCGCCACGCCGTGGCCGCTGTGCTGGCCCTGGCCGCGCTGGCCGCCGCCGCCTGGCACAGCACCCTGGTGCTGGGCATGGGCCTGCGCCTGCCCGGCAGTGCCGGCCACAGCGCCAGCGTGGCCGCGCTGGTGGCCGGTGCGGTGCTGTTCTACTTCAACTGGCGGCACCACCGCCTGTCGCCCGCGCTGGCCCAGGCCCGCATGACGGCGCTGCAGGCCCGCATACGGCCCCACTTTTTGTACAACAGCCTCAACAGCGTGCTGGCCCTGCTGCGCACCCAGCCCGCCCAGGCCGAAGCCCTGCTGCACGACCTGGCCGACCTCTACCGCGCCCTGCTGGCCGACGCCCGCACCTTGGTGCCCCTGGCCCAGGAACTGGCCCTGGCCCGCGCTTACGTCAATATTGAACAGCAGCGCCTGGCCGACCGCCTGCGCCTGCACTGGCTGTGCGACCACGCCCCCGCCCAGGCCCTGGTGCCGCCCCTGCTGCTGCAACCCCTGCTGGAAAACGCCGTGCGCCACGGCGCCGAACCCAACCCCCAGGGCGCCGACGTCACCCTGCAGGCCGTGGCCGACGACACCACCCTGCTGCTGTACGTGCGCAACACCCTGCCACCGCCCCACGCCGCCGCCCAGGCGCCGCACAGCGGCAACCACATGGCGCTGGACAACATCCGCGAACGGCTGGCCCTGCACTTTGACGCCGAAGCCAGCCTGCGGCTGCGGCAGGACGGCGGGGAGTTCGAGGTGCTGGTGCGCTTGCCGCTTCAACTGCAATCCGGGTAGCCTGAAACTTTGCTTTCACCGCGGGGGGAGCACATGCGGATACGTCCCAAGCCACTGACCACCACGCGCAGCGCTTTGCCGTTCGGTGCCGTCAAATGGACATTGCCTGCCGTCACGGTGCCGCGCCGGTACTGAAAGGAAAAGCGGTTCCCGGACACGTTGCTTTCCAGGGCAATGCCTGGGTAGGCGGTGTTGTCCCACCGGTATTCCACCCCATCGAGGACACAAGATGCAGGCGTGTTGCAGTTGCAAGCAGTGTCTTGGCTGAAGCCGTAGCACCAACTGGTGCCAGAGGCTCTGAACGTGACCGAGACGTTGCCACTGCGCTTGATGGACTCGGATTTGGCCAGCCGGAGGTCGGCCTGCACCGCTTCTGTTGAGCCTTTCAAACGCAGCGTTTCGCGCATGCTGGAAAAAG
>NZ_JAAQQT010000522.1:0-23457 GCF_011742065.1 Aquabacterium sp. A08 | reverse complement strand
CCACCTGGCAGGGCAGCCAGACCCTGGCGTTGTGCTGACGCCACCGATCCTCCGCACCTGCGACAATCTGCCCATGCTCGCCAAACGCATCATCCCCTGCCTGGACGTGACCGGTGGTCGCGTCGTCAAAGGCGTGAATTTTCTCGAACTGCGCGACGCCGGTGACCCGGTGGAAATCGCCGCCCGCTACAACGAGCAGGGCGCCGACGAACTGACCTTCCTCGACATCACCGCCACCAGCGACGGCCGCGACCTGATCCTGCACATCATCGAGGCGGTGGCCTCACAGGTCTTCATTCCCCTCACCGTGGGGGGCGGTGTCCGCACCGTGGACGACGTGCGCCGCCTGCTCAACGCCGGGGCCGACAAGGTCAGCTTCAATTCCGCCGCCATCGCCCACCCGCAGGTCATCCGCGACGCCTCGGCCAAGTACGGCGCCCAGTGCATCGTGGTGGCCATCGACGCCAAGCGCCGCACGCCCGAGGACGAGCTGCGCCTGGGCGCCCACGGCCAGCCGTTGGGCCCGGGCTGGGACGTTTACAGCCACGGCGGGCGCAAGAACGTCGGCCTGGACGCGGTGGCCTGGGCCACCCAGATGGCCGAACACGGCGCCGGCGAAATCCTGCTGACCAGCATGGACCGCGACGGCACCAAGGCCGGCTTCGACCTGGCCCTGACGCGCGCGGTCAGCGACGCGGTGGGGGTGCCGGTGATCGCCTCCGGGGGCGTGGGCAACCTCGACCACCTGGCCGACGGCGTCCAGCAGGGCGGCGCCGACGCGGTGCTGGCCGCCAGCATCTTCCACTACGGGGAATACACCATCGCCCAGGCCAAGCAGCGCATGGCCGAGCGGGGCATCCCGGTCCGGCTGTGAGGGGCGGCACATGAACTGGCTCGACGATGTGAAATGGGACGCGCAAGGCCTGGTGCCGGTGATCGCGCAAGAAAACAGCACCGGCGACGTGCTGATGTTTGCCTGGATGAACCGCGAGGCGCTGCAGAAAACCGCCCAGCTGGGTCGTGCGGTGTACTTCAGCCGTTCGCGCGGCAAGCTCTGGTTCAAGGGCGAAGAATCCGGCCACGTGCAGACGGTCCACGACATCCGCCTGGACTGCGACAACGACGTGGTGCTGCTGAAGGTGACCCAGCAGGGCCACACGCCCGGCATCGCCTGCCACACCGGGCGCCACAGCTGTTTTTTCCAGCGTTACCAGGCCGACGGCCAGGGCGGCGCCTGGCACAGCGTGGAGCCGGTGCTCAAAGACCCCGAATCGATCTACAAGTGACCGCCATGAGCGCTGCCCGCGAACCCGTTTCCTCCACCGACACCCTGGACCGCCTGGCGGCCGTACTCGAGTCGCGCAAGCCCGCCCACGGCGGCGATCCCGAGAAAAGCTACGTGGCGCGCCTGCTGCACAAAGGCCCGGACGCCTTCCTGAAAAAAATCACCGAAGAGGCGGGCGAGGCGGTGATGGCCGCCAAGGACCTGCAGCACGGTCAGGGCACGGCCCAGGCGCTGGTGGGCGAGGTGGCCGACCTGTGGTTCCACAGCATGGTCGCGCTGGCCCACTTTGGCCTGAGCCCGGCCGATGTGGTGTCCGAGCTGGCCCGCCGCGAGGGCCTGAGCGGCCTGGAAGAAAAAGCCCTGCGCAAGGCCCTGGCGCGCGACGCCGGCGAGTAAGGCATGACCGACGACACCGAACGCTTGCGCCGCCTCAACACCGTGGGGCTGATCAGCTACCTGCTGCACCTGGTGGTCGCGGTGGGCGCTCTGATTCCCGGCGGCCAGTGGGGCCCGACATTGCTCGTCGTCGCGCTGATCCTGGACTTCGTCAAAAAAGACGACGCGGTGGGTAGCTGGCACGCCAGCCACTTCCGCTGGCGCATCCGCTCGGTATTGTTCGCGTTTCTGGCCTACCTGGTCACTTTTCCGCTGTGGCTGCTCTTCGTCATCCCCGGTTGGGTGGCGTGGCTGGTCATTTCGGCCTGGTTTTTGTACCGCATCGTCAAAGGCATGGTTCGCATGAACGCCGGCCAGCCCATGGAGTTTGCCCCGTGAGTCACGACCCGAACTGCATTTTCTGCAAGATCATTGCCGGCCAGATCCCCAGCCGCAAGGTGTACGAGGACGACGACCTGTTTGTCTTCCACGACATCCACCCCTGGGCGCCGGTGCATTTCCTCATGGTGCCCAAGCTGCACATCGCCTCCATGGCCCAACTGGGTCCCGAGCACGAGCGCTTGATGGGCAAGATCATGGTGCTGGCGCCGCAACTGGCGCTGGCCCAGGGCTGTAACCCCTACCCGGACGGCGGCTTCCGCATCGTCTGCAACACCGGCACCGAAGGCGGGCAGGAGGTGCACCACCTGCACGTCCACGTCATGGGCGGCCCGCGCCCCTGGCTCAAGGGCTGAACCGCCCCTTGTTTTTGACCGTCCCGTCACACATATCTGGGACAATCCCGGTCGTTGCGGGCGCTGAACCGCCCGCCCGACTTAGAATCCAACGCATACCCGGGGCACTGTTCCCCACACTGGAGTTTTGACATGGGTGCTTTTTCCGTCTGGCATTGGCTGATCGTCCTGCTGATCGTGGTCCTGGTGTTTGGCACCAAGAAGCTCAAGAACATCGGTTCCGACCTGGGCGGCGCGGTGAAGGGCTTCAAGGACGGCATGAAGGAAGGCGGCAACGCCGCGGCCGACGCCCCGGCCACCGCCCAGGTGGCCCAGGACAAACCGGCGGCCGAGAAAACGACCATCGACGTCGAGGCCAAGACCAAGGGCTGAGCCCCGCGGGCTTCTGTGGGGGCGTCCGCCCCCGTTTCTGATGCGTGCATGGAAAGAGCTGCATGATTGACTTGGGTATTTCCAAGCTGGCCCTGATCGGGGTCGTGGCTCTGGTGGTCATTGGTCCCGAAAAGCTGCCCAAAGTGGCGCGCACCGTCGGCACACTGCTGGGCAAGGCTCAGCGCTACGTGGCCGACGTCAAGGCCGAAGTCAACCGTTCGATGGAGCTCGAAGAGCTCAAGAAGATGAAGGATTCGGTGGAGTCGGCGGCGCGCAACGTCGAGTCGACCCTGCACGACACCGGGGCCGAGTTCGACCGGCAGTGGTCCGAGGCCACGGCCGGTCTGGAGTCCAGCGCCAGCGGCGGCTTCAACCCGGCCGATGCCGCCTCCATCGGCTCCCCGGTGTACCCCAGCTACAGGCACCCGAAAAAGAACTTCCGGCTCAAGCAAAAGGCGGTGCCGCAGTGGTTCAAGTCGCGCACCGGCGTCCGCACCCGGACCCAGTCGGGCGCCGCGCGCGTGGCCCGCTTTCGGCCCAAAACCAAACCGATGTAAACCCGAGCCATGTCCGACACCCCCGACAAGGCCGATGAACTGGCCGGCACCGAACAGCCTTTTGTCCAGCACCTGATCGAGCTGCGCGACCGCCTGCTCTACATCGTCGCCGGCATCGGCGTGTGCATGCTGCTGTTGGCCTTCTGGCCCGGCCCCAGCGGCCTGATCGACCTGATCGCGGTGCCCATCCGGGCCCACATGCCGCCCGACGTGAAGCTGATCGCGGTGGGCGTGTTCACGCCCTTCTTTGTGCCGCTCAAGGTCTTGATGATGGCCGGCCTGCTGCTGGCCTTGCCCTGGGTCATGTACCAGATCTGGGCCTTTGTGGCCCCCGGTCTGTACACCCACGAAAAGCATTTCGCGCTGCCGCTCATCATTTTTGGCAGCATCCTGGCTTACGTCGGGATCGCCTTCGTGCAGTTTTTCGTGCTGGACAAGATGTTCGGCTTCATCCAGGGCTTCACCCCCGAAAGCGTCAACGCCACGCCCGACATCGCTTCCTACGTCGAGGCCATCCTGTCGCTGTACCTCGCTTTTGGTCTCGCCTTCCAGGTGCCCATCGTGGTGATGCTGCTGGTGCGCTTTGGCATGGTTACGCCCGAGCAGCTCAAGGGCTTTCGTGGCTACTTCGTGGTGGTGGCCTTCATCATCGCGGCCGTCGTCACCCCGCCCGACGTGATTTCCCAACTGGCCCTGGCCATTCCCATGTGCCTGTTGTACGAACTGGGCATTGTGGGGTCGCGCTGGTTCGCCAAGGCCAGCCGCGCGCCCGAGGCCGACCCGGCCGAGTGAGCCGGGCACCGTCCCGGCTCAGCGCTCTCGCGGCGGCGGGTTGCGCCGGCTGGGGGTGACTTTCAGCACCTGGCGCCCTTCGCGCCGTTCCAGTTCGATGTCGGCCGGGCTGCCCGGGGGCAGGGCGGCCACCGCGCTCAACAGGCCGGGCACGTCCTTCACCGGGGTGCCGGCCACCCGCACCACCACATCGCCCGGGCGCAGGCCGGCGGCCGCCGCCGGGCCGTTCTGCAGCACCCCGGTGATGATCACCCCCTCGGTCTGCCCCACGCCAAAGTACTGGGCCAGCTCGGGCGTCAGGGCCTGCGGCTCCACCCCGATCCAGCCGCGCGTGACCGAGCCGTCGCGCACGATCGCCTCCAGCACGTCGCGTGCGGTGGAGGTGGGGATGGCGAAGCCGATGCCCATGGAGCCGCCCGAGCGCGAATAGATCGCGGTGTTGATGCCCATCAGGTGGCCGTTGACGTCCACCAGCGCCCCGCCCGAGTTGCCCGGGTTGATGGCCGCGTCGGTCTGGATGAAGTTCTCGAAGGTGTTGATGCCCAGCTGGCTGCGCCCGAGCGCGCTGACGATGCCGCTGGTCACGGTCTGGCCCACGCCAAAGGGGTTACCGATGGCCAGCACCACGTCCCCCACGCGCAGCTGCTCGGAATCGCCCAGCACCACCACCGGCAGTTGCGGCAGTTCGATCTTCAGGATGGCCAGGTCGGTTTCCGGGTCGGTGCCGACCGTGCGGGCGCGGGCGCCGCGGCCGTCACTGAGCTGCACCTGGATCTCGTCCGCCTCCTCGACCACGTGGTTGTTGGTCAGGATGTAGCCCTCGGGGCTGACGATGACGCCGGAACCCAGCCCGGTTTGCGGCTGCGGGCTGGCCTGCTGGTCGCCAAAGAAGAAGCGGAACCACGGGTCTTCGGCGTGCGGGTTGCGCGCCGGTGCCTTGCTGGTGCTGATGCTGACCACCGCCGGCGCGGCGGTCTGGGCGGCGCTGCTGTAGCTGCTGGCCTGCACGGCCGGGCTGCGTTCGGTCTCGCCGGCCTCGAACACCGGCACGATGCGGGTGAGCACCGGCCGCTGATTGAGCCACTGCGGCTTGAGGGTGGCGACGACGAACCATGCCGCCAGCAGCACGGTGATGGATTGGGAAAACAGCAGCCAGTAGCGTTTCATGGGGGCTTAGCCTGTGATGCGTGCAAGGCTTGATGTGGGTCAAGTCGGCCCGGGTGCATCCGGGGTCAAATCCGGGGCGATTCAGACACAAAAAGAGCGGAGTGCACCATGAAAGCGATTGTGGACCTTTTTTCCACCGACTACGGCCTGCTGAGCCTCGCCGTGCTCCTGTTCATCCCTTTCATGGCGTGGTGGTTCTACCGTTTCTTCGCTCGCAAGATGGAAGAGTCCGAGCGCGCCCAGCAGCAGCGCCGGTCTTGAGCCGGGTGGCGCCGGCCGGCGCCCGGCGGTGAGACAATGGCCAGGCCCCTTGCCGACGCCTTGCCGTTCACCGCCATGACCGTACCCCCCCAAGCTTCCCGCCCCGGCGAACCGCCGGCCGGTTGCAGCCGCGACGCGCTGCGCTCCGCCCTGGACACCCTGCTCGAACCCGCACGCTTCAAGGACTACGGCCCCAACGGCCTGCAGGTCGAGGGCCGCGAGCGGGTGCGCCACCTGGTCAGCGGCGTCACCGCCAGCCGCGCCCTGATCGAGGCCGCCATCGCCGACGGGGCCGACGCCATCCTGGTCCACCACGGCCTGTTCTGGCGCGGCCAGAGCGGCTGTGTCACCGGCTGGATGAAGCAGCGCCTGGCGCTGCTGCTGCAGCACGACATCAGCCTGTTCGCCTACCACCTGCCGCTGGACGCCCACCCCACGCTGGGCAACAACGCCCAGCTGGCGCAGCGCCTGGGCCTGGCGCCGCTGCCCGGCGGCTGGGGCCGCTTCGGGGACCAGGACCTCGGCCTGCTCGGCGTGCCGCCGGTGGACACCGCGGCCGCGCTGGCCACCCATGTGCAGGCGGTGCTGGGCCGGCCCGTGACCCTGCTCGACACGGCCCAGCGCCCATTGCGCCGCGTGGCCTGGTGCAGCGGCGGGGCGCAGGGCTATTTCGAGGCGGCCATCGCCGCCGGCGCCGATGCCTTCCTCACCGGTGAGATTTCCGAACCCCAGGCCCATTACGCGCGCGAATGTGGCGTCGCCTACCTGGCCTGTGGCCACCACGCCACCGAGCGCTACGGCGCGCCCGCGGTGGCGGCGGCCGTGGCGCTGTCGCTGGGCCTGAGCCACCGCTTCATCGACGTGGACAACCCCGCATGAGCACGCACCGCCCCCTGGCCCTGACCATGGGCGACCCGGCCGGCATCGGCCCGGAGATCGTCACCCAGGTGTTCCGGCTGCGCCCCGACTGGTCGCGCGACTGCGTGGTGGTGGGCGAGCTGGCCACCTTGCGCCGCGCCGCCGCGGCCACCGGCGGCCTGCTGCCCGTGGCGGTGGTGGAGCGGCCGGCCGACGTCGCCACCCTGCCCCCGGGTTGCCTGCCGCTGTGGCCCACCGCCGCGCTGCCGGCCCCGGTGCCGTGGGGCCAGGTCGGTGCGCTGGCCGGTCGCGCGGCGGCCGACGCCATCGAGCGCGCCGCCCAGGCGGCCCTGCGCGGCGACGTCGCGGCCTTGGTCACCGCGCCCATCCACAAGGAGGCGCTGGCCGCCGCCGGCGTGGACCACCCCGGCCACACCGAGTACCTGCAGGCCCTGGCCGCGGCCCACCTGGGGCGCACGCCGGCCGAGCTGCCGGTGCGCATGATGCTGTCCAACGACGAACTGCGCACGGTGCTGGTCAGCATCCACGTTTCGCTGCGCGAGGCGATCGAGCGCGTCACCCCCGCGCGGGTGCTGGAAACGCTGCAGATCACCGACCGCCATTTCCGCCAGCGCGGCGCTGGGCGGCGCTGCCGCATCGCGGTGGCCGGGCTGAACCCGCACGCGGGCGAGGGCGGCCTGTTCGGGCGCGAGGAAATCGAGGCCATCGCCCCGGCCGTGGCCCAGGCCCGCGCCGAAGGCATCGACGCGCACGGCCCCTACGCCCCGGACACCGTGTTCATGCGCGCCCGCGAAGGCGCGTTTGACGTGGTCATCGCCATGTACCACGACCAGGGGCTGATCCCGGTCAAGTACCTGGGGCTGGCGCACGGGGTCAACACCACGCTGGGGCTGCCCTTTGTGCGCACCAGCCCGGACCACGGCACCGCCTTCGACCTGGCCGGCACCGGCCGCGCCGATCCGAGCAGCCTGATCGCCGCCATCGAAGCCGCGCGCCAGGCCCAGGCCTGAGCCCCGGCCGTAAGGTTGGGTTGTCACGATCAATTACAATGGGCTGTTGACCCGAGTGCCGTCCTGCATTCGACACGGTCCCGCAAGTGTGTAGTCCCGTCACTGAAAGATCCCCATGAGCGAAGCCACCGTAGACAACGGCCGCCGCACCTGGCTCATCACCTCCGCTGCCATGGGTGGCGTGGGTGCAGCCGCCGTCGCCGTTCCCTTTGTCAGTTCGTTTGCGCCGTCCGAGCGCGCCAAAGCCGCCGGTGCCGCCGTCGAGTTCGACGTGTCCAAGCTGCAACCCGGTGAAAAGGCCGTGGTGGAGTGGCGTGGCAAGCCGGTGTGGGTGATGCGCCGCACGCCGGAACAACTCGCCGCCCTGGAAAAGCTCGACGCTCAGCTGGCCGACCCGGACTCCGCACGCCAGGCCTACCCGACCCCCGAATACGCCAAGAACCGCCACCGCTCGATCAAGCCCGAGTACCTGGTGGCCGTCGGCATCTGCACCCACCTGGGCTGTTCGCCCGGGGACAAGTTCACCCCCGGTCCGCAGCCGTCGCTGCCGGACGACTGGGCCGGCGGCTTCCTGTGCGCCTGCCACGGCTCCACCTTCGACATGGCCGGCCGCGTGTTCAAGAACAAGCCCGCCCCCGACAACCTGGAAATCCCGCCGCACTACTACGTGTCTGACACGGTGTTGCTCATCGGCGAAGAGCCCAAGGCCTGACCGGCGTAACGAGGACCATCATGGCTGAATTCAAGGAAGTCTCTCCGAGCGCCCCCGCGGGCGAAAAACTGCTGAACTGGGTGGACAACCGCTTCCCCCTGTCCAAGCTGTACAAGGAACACCTGTCCGAGTACTACGCGCCGAAAAACTTCAACTTCTGGTATTTCTTCGGCTCGCTGGCGCTGCTGGTGCTGGTGATCCAGATCGTGACCGGCATCTTCCTGGTCATGCACTACAAGCCCGACGCCTCGCTGAACGCGGCCGGCGTGCCGGTGGCCTTCGCGTCCGTCGAATACATCATGCGCGACGTGTCCTGGGGCTGGCTGATCCGCTACATGCACTCCACCGGCGCCTCGGCGTTCTTCGTGGTGGTGTACCTGCACATGTACCGTGGCCTGATCTACGGTTCCTACCGCAAACCGCGCGAGCTGGTGTGGGTCTTCGGCTGCGCCATCTTCCTGGTGCTGATGGCCGAAGCCTTCATGGGTTACCTGCTGCCGTGGGGCCAAATGTCCTACTGGGGCGCCCAAGTGATCGTCAACCTGTTCTCGGCCATTCCGCTGATCGGGCCCGACCTGGCGCTGCTGATCCGCGGCGACTTCGTGGTCGGTGACGCCACCCTGAACCGTTTCTTCAGCTTCCACGTGATCGCCGTGCCGCTGGTCCTGCTGGGCCTGGTGGTGGCGCACATCATCGCGCTGCACGAAGTGGGTTCCAACAACCCCGACGGCGTGGAAATCAAGGCCAACAAGGACGAAAACGGCATCCCGCGCGACGGCATCCCGTTCCACCCCTACTACTCGGTGCACGACATCCTGGGGGTCAGCGTGTTCCTGATGGTGTTCTCCGCCATCGTGTTCTTCGCGCCCGAGTTCGGTGGCTACTTCCTCGAGTACAACAACTTCATCCCGGCCGACCCGCTGGTGACCCCGCTGCACATCGCTCCGGTGTGGTACTTCACCCCGTTCTACTCCATGCTGCGCGCCATCACCGCCGAGATGATGTACGTGCTGGTGGCCTGCGTGGTGCTGGGCGCCGTGCTGGGTGTGACCAAGGCCAAGCTGGCCGGTGCCTTCAAGGGCGCCATCGTGGTCGGTGCCGTGGTCGTGGCCGCGCTGATGCTGTCCATCGACGCCAAGTTCTGGGGCGTGGTCGCCATGGGCGGCGCCGTGGTGATCCTGTTCTTCCTGCCCTGGTTGGACAACTCCCCGGTCAAGTCCATCCGCTACCGCCCGAGCTGGCAGCTGTACCTGTACGGCATTTTCGTGATCAACTTCCTGATCCTGGGTTACCTGGGGGTGCTGCCGCCGTCGCCGATCGGCGAGCGGGTGTCGCAGGTGGGCACGCTGTTCTACTTCGGTTTCTTCCTGCTGATGCCGTGGTGGAGCCGCATTGGCGAAGCCAAGCCGGTTCCCAGCCGCGTGACCTTCACGCCCCACTGAGCCCCAACGCCCACCGGAGAAACACATGAAAAAATGGATTGCTGGCTGCCTGGTGGCCCTGGGCCTGGCGACGAACGCCTTCGCCGCCGGCGGCGGGTTCCCCCTGGAAAAAGCCCCGAACCTGACCAACGACCTGTCGGCGCTGCAAAACGGCGCCAAGATCTTCGTCAACCACTGCCTGAGCTGCCACTCGGCCTCCTTCGTGCGCTACAACCGCATGACCGAGCTCGGCCTGACCGAAAAGCAGATCAAGGAAAACCTGATGTTCACCACCGAAAAGGTGGGTGACCTGATGATCTCCGCGATCAACCCGGCCCAGGCCAAGCAGTGGTTCGGTGCCAACCCGCCGGACCTGACGCTGGTGGCCCGTTCGCGTGCCAGCGCCGGCCACACCGGGGCCGACTACCTGTACACCCTGCTGCGCACCTACTACCGCGACGAGACCAAGCCCACCGGCTGGAACAACCTGGCCTTCCCCAACATCGGCATGCCCAACCCCCTGTGGGAACTGCAGGGCGAGCGCAAGCCGGTGATGGAAACCGTCAGCAGCCACGGCCACGAGGTGCAGGTGCTGCGCGGCTGGGAGCAGGTCAAGCCGGGCACGATGACGCAAGCCGAGTACGACCGCAACGTCGCCGAACTGGTGGCCTTCATGCAGTGGATGGCCGAGCCGGCACACAACGACCGCGTTCGCCTGGGCATTTGGGTGCTGATCTTCCTGGGCGTCTTCACCATCGTCGCGTGGCGTCTGAACGCCGCCTTCTGGAAAGACATCAAGTAAGCCCCCCGTCTGGCCCCCTTGCCGGGGCCGGTCCGACACAGTGGAATTGCCGGGGTCTCCGCGGCAACCCACTGTTTTTGTTTTGAGACTGAAGGAACAACGTCCATGATGGTTCTGTACTCGGGCACCACCTGCCCTTATTCGCACCGCTGCCGTTTCGTGCTGTTCGAAAAAGGCATGGACTTCGAGATCCGCGACGTGGACCTCTACAACAAGCCCGAAGACATCGCGGTGATGAACCCCTACGGGCAGGTGCCGATTCTGGTCGAGCGCGACCTGATCCTGTACGAGTCCAACATCATCAACGAGTACATCGACGAGCGCTTCCCGCACCCGCAGCTGATGCCCGGCGACCCGGTGGACCGCGCCCGCGTGCGCCTGTTCCTGCTGAACTTTGAAAAAGAGCTGTTCACCCACGTGTCGGTGCTGGAGTCGCGCACCGCCAAGGGCGCCGACAAGGCCGTGGACAAGGCCAAGAGCCACATCCGCGACCGCCTGACCCAGCTCGCCCCGGTGTTCCTGAAGAACAAGTACATGCTCGGCGACAACTTCTCGATGCTGGACGTGGCCATTGCCCCGCTGCTGTGGCGCCTGGACCACTACGGCATCGAGCTGAGCAAGAACGCCGCGCCGCTGCTGAAGTACGCCGAACGCATCTTCTCGCGCCCGGCCTACATCGAGGCGCTGACGCCCTCTGAAAAGGTGATGCGCAAGTAAGCGCCGGGCCCGCCATGGACCGCGACGACATCCCCTCGACCCGCCCCTACCTGATCCGTGCCTTGCACGAGTGGTGCACCGACAACGGCTACACGCCCTACCTGGCCGTGGCGGTGGACGCTTCGGTGCAGGTGCCGCGCGAGTTCGTCAAGGACAACGAGATCGTGCTCAACACCAGCCTGGAGGCGACCAGCCAACTCCAGCTGGACAACGATTTCGTCTCGTTCAAGGCCCGTTTTGGCGGGGTGCCGCGCGAGGTGGTGGTGCCGGTGGACCACGTGGTGGCCATCTACGCCCGTGAGAACGGACAGGGCATGGCCTTCCCGCCGCCCAAGCCGTTGAGCGAGGCCGAGGCCGGTGTCCAGCGGCTGCAGGTGGTGCCGGCACCGGGGGCCGACGTGGCCGCGGACCGACCCGAAGGCGGGGATGAGCCGCCGCCCGCCGCGCCCGCGGGCGGCCGGCCGGCGCTCAAGCGGGTGAAGTAGAATCGGTCGCACGCCGCCTTAGCTCAGTTGGTAGAGCACCCGCCTTGTAAGCGGTAGGTCGTCAGTTCGAATCCGACAGGCGGCACCAGACACCACGCCTTTCCGGCCCCGGCCCGAAAGGCGTCGTCGTTTTTGGGGTGGCCATTGGCGGGCGGTGCCGCGGTCAGCGGCCGCGCGCCGCCTGCACTTTGATTCGAAGCTGGGGCACGCCCAGGTTGGCCTGGCGCAGGGCCGCCATCAGCGCCGGGGTGAGCTGCTTGAGCTTGCTGCCCACCGCCGGGTTGCCCACCAGCAGGCACCAGCCGTTGTCGTCCACCGGGCCGGCCTGCACCTGCGCCCGCAGGCCGGGCGGCAACAGGGGGCGGATGGTCTGCAGCATCTGCTGCGAGCGGCGCACGCGCTCGGCCACCTGGGCCAGAACGGGCGAAGCGGTGACGGCCTGTTGCAAGCTGAACATGCGGGAATTATCGGGCTTGGCCGCCACCTGTGCAGGCCAGCCGGGGCTGGCCCGGATGCACCCCGCTAAAATGGCCGATTACGGCGAAAGCGCCGCACACGGCTGGGCGGATCCCCAGCAAGTTCAGAAAGACACCCACGGCCATGGCGCGCCGAGTGCGCGCGGTGGCGTTGTTCGTATGGCCATCCAATTCCTGACCAAAATTTTCGGCAGTCGCAACGACCGCCTGCTCAAGACCTACCGCAAGACGGTGGCCCGCATCAACGGGATGGAGGCGCAGTTCGAGAAGCTGTCGGACGAGCAGCTGCAGGCCAAGACCGCCGAGTTCCAGCAGCGCGTGGCCAACGGCGAAACGCTGGACGCGCTGCTGCCCGAGGCCTTTGCCACGGTGCGCGAGGCGTCCAAGCGGGTGATGAAGATGCGCCACTTCGACGTGCAGCTGATCGGCGGCATCGCGCTGCACAGCGGCAAGGTGGCCGAGATGCGCACCGGGGAGGGCAAGACCCTGACCGCCACGCTGCCGGTGTACCTGAACGCGCTGACGGGCAAGGGCGTGCACGTGGTCACGGTCAACGATTACCTGGCCAGCCGCGACGCGCAGTGGATGGCCCGCCTCTACAACTGGCTGGGGCTGAGCGTGGGCATCAACCTGCCGCAGATGCCGCGCCAGGAGAAGCAGGCCGCCTACGCCGCCGACATCACCTACGGCACCAACAACGAGTACGGCTTCGACTACCTGCGCGACAACATGGTGTACGAGGCGGCCGACCGGGTGCAGCGCGGCCTGCACTACGCCATCGTGGACGAGGTGGACTCCATCCTGATCGACGAGGCGCGCACGCCGCTGATCATCAGCGGCCAGGCCGAGGACCACACCGCGATGTACCAGGCCATCCACCGGCTGGTGCCGCAGCTGGTGCGCCAGGAGGGCGAGGAAGACCCGCGCACGGGCGAGGGCGTGACCCGCCCGGGCGACTTCACCGTGGACGAAAAAGCCCACCAGATCCACCTGACCGAGCAGGGCCACGAGCACGCCGAGGCGCTGATGGCCCAGGCCGGTCTGCTGGCCGAGGGCGCGTCGCTGTACGACCCGTCCAACATCGTGCTGATGCACCAGCTGGTGACCGCGCTCAAGGCGCAGCACCTGTACCACCGCGACCAGCACTACGTGGTGCAGAACGGCGAAATCGTCATCGTGGACGAATTCACCGGCCGCTTGATGGCCGGGCGCCGCTGGAGCGACGGCCTGCACCAGGCGGTGGAGGCCAAGGAGGGCGTGGCGATCCAGCCGGAAAACCAGACGCTGGCGTCCATCACCTTCCAGAACTACTTCCGGCTGTACGGCAAGCTGTCCGGCATGACCGGCACGGCCGACACCGAGGCCTACGAGTTCCAGGAAATCTACGGCCTGGAGACGGTGGTGATCCCGCCCAACCGCCCCAGCAAGCGCGACGACCAGCTCGACCGCGTGTACAAGACCACGCCCGAGAAGTACAAGGCGGCGATCCAGGACATCCGCGAGTGCCACGAGCGCGGCCAGCCGGTGCTGGTGGGCACCTCGTCGATCGAGAACTCGGAAATCATCGCCGAGCTGCTGAAGCAGGAGAAGCTGCCGCACGAGGTGCTCAACGCCAAGCAGCACGCGCGCGAGGCCGACATCATCCTGCAGGCTGGGCGGCCGGGGGCGATCACCATCGCCACCAACATGGCCGGCCGCGGCACCGACATCGTGCTGGGCGGCAACCTGGAGAAGATGGTCGCGGCGATCGAGGCCGACCCGGCCCTGGACGAGGCGGCGAAGGCGGAAAAGATCGCCGCGGCGCGGGCGCAGTGGCAGCAGGACCACGAGCAGGTCAAGGCGCTGGGCGGGCTGCGCATCATCGCCACCGAACGGCACGAGAGCCGCCGCATCGACAACCAGCTGCGCGGCCGCGCCGGCCGCCAGGGCGACCCGGGTTCCAGCCGTTTCTACCTGAGCCTGGACGACCAGCTCATGCGCATTTTCGCGGGCGACCGGGTGCGCGCCATCATGGACCGCCTGAAGATGCCCGAGGGCGAGGCGATCGAGGCCGGCATGGTCACGCGCAGCATCGAGAGCGCGCAGCGCAAGGTCGAGGCGCGCAACTTCGACATCCGCAAGCAGTTGCTGGAGTACGACGACGTGTCGAACGACCAGCGCAAGGTGATTTACCAGCAGCGCAACGACATCATCGACGCGCAGGAACTGGCCGCCCAGATCGCCGGCCTGCGCGAGGGCTGCATGACCGAGCTGGTGCGCCAGTTCGTGCCCGCCGACAGCGTGGAAGAGCAGTGGGACCTGCCAGGCCTGGAAAAGGTGCTGGCCGAGGAGTGGGGCCTGACGCTGAACCTGGCCCAGGCCGTGGAAGGCGCCAGCGAGATCACCGACGACGACATCCTGGCCCAGGTGGTGGCCGCCGCCCACGCCGCTTACGAGGCCAAAGTGGCCCAGGTGGGCCGCGAGCATTTCACCAGCTTCGAGCGGGTGGTGCTGCTGCAGAACATCGACAGCCACTGGCGCGACCACCTGAGCGCGCTGGACTACCTGCGCCAGGGCATCCACCTGCGCGGTTATGCCCAGAAACAGCCCAAGCAGGAGTACAAGCGCGAGGCGTTCCAGCTCTTCGGCCAGTTGCTGGACATGGTGCGCAACGAGGTGACGCGTATCCTGATGAACGTCAAGGTGCAGTCGCCCGAGCAGGTGAGCAGCGCCGCCGAGCAGATGGAAGCGCAGGCGGAGCACCTGAGCCACGTGACCTACACCGCGCCCACCGAAACCGGCGAGGCCGAAACCACCGCCGACCGGGGCCTGCTGGGCGGCGCCGCGGCCGAAGCGGCCGCACTGCCGCGCGTGGGCCGCAACGACCCCTGCCCCTGCGGCAGCGGCAAGAAGTACAAGCAGTGTCACGGCAAGCTCTCCTGAGCGTGCCACACTGCCCCTGTTGTTGAACATCCACCGGAGTCAGCCATGGCTGTGAACTGGACCGCCCCGGCGGCGGAAACCCTGTTGCCCGTGCCGGGCGTGTCGATCGGCGTGGCCGAAGCGGGCGTGCGCAAGGCCCACCGCAAGGACCTGACCGTGTTTTTGCTGGACGAGGGCGCGGCCGTGGGCGGCGTGTTCACCCAGAACCGCTACTGCGCGGCGCCGGTGCAGGTGTGCCGCGACCACCTGGCCGCGGGCCAACCGGTGCGCGCCATGGTCATCAACACCGGCAATGCGAACGCCGGCACCGGCGCGCCAGGGCTGGCCAACGCCCGCGCCACCTGTGAGGCCCTGGCCCGGCACCTGAACGTGGCGCCCGGGCAGGTCCTGCCGTTTTCCACCGGCGTGATCATGGAGCCGCTGCCGGTGGAGCGCATCGTGGCCGGCTTGCCCGCCGCGCTGGCCGACGCCTGCGCCGAGAACTGGCTGAAGGCCGCCGAAGGCATCATGACCACCGACACCGTGGCCAAGGCCGCGAGCCGGCAGGTGAAGATCGGCGGGCAGACGGTGACCGTGACCGGCATTGCCAAGGGCGCCGGCATGATCCGCCCCAACATGGCGACCATGCTGGGCTTTGTGGCCACCGATGCGAACGTGGCGCCGGGCCTGCTGAATGCGCTGGCGAAGAATTTGGCCGATGTATCCTTCAACCGGGTGACGGTGGACGGCGACACCTCCACCAACGACTCTTTCGTGGTGGTGGCCACGCGCCGTGCGGCGCACGCCGAAATCACCGACCTGAGCAGTGCCGAAGGCCAGGCCTTGCAGGCCGCCATGGCCGAGGTGGCGCAGACGCTGGCCCACGCCATCGTGCGCGACGGCGAGGGCGCGACCAAGTTCATTGCCGTGCGCGTGGAAGGCGGCCAGACGACCGACGAATGCCTGAAGGTGGCCTACGCCATCGCCCATTCGCCGCTGGTGAAAACCGCGTTCTTCGCCAGCGACCCGAACCTGGGCCGCATCCTGGCGGCGGTGGGCTACGCTGGGATTGCCGACCTGGACCAGAACAAGATCGAATTGCATCTGGACGACGTGCACGTGGTGACGCAGGGCGGCCGCCACCCCGCCTACCGCGAGGAAGACGGCGCCCGCGTGATGGCGCAAACCGAAATCACCATCCGCGTGGGCCTGAACCGGGGCACCGTGGCCGACACGGTGTGGACCTGTGATTTCAGCCACGACTACGTGACCATCAACGCCGATTACCGCTCCTGAGCCCCCCATCAAGCCCGCCGATGAACGACGCCTTTGAACGCCTGCTGCAACGCGCCGAATCGCTGATGGCGCGCTGGGAATCGGTGCTGCCGCAGCCGCTGGGGGCGCCCGACTGGGCCGCCTCGGTGGCGTTCCGCTACCGCAAGCGCGGCGGTCACGGTGTGCTGGAACCGGTGAAGCACGTGGCCGCCCTGGCGCTGGCCGACCTGCAGGAAATCGACGACCAGAAGGACAAGATCCAGCGCAACACGGCCCATTTTGTGCAGGGCCTGCCGGCCAACAACGTGCTGCTGACCGGCGCGCGCGGCACCGGCAAGAGCTCGCTGATCAAGGCCTGCCTGAACGCCTACGCGGCCCAGGGCCTGCGCCTGATCGAGGTGGACAAGGCCGACCTGGTGGACCTGCCCGACATCGTGGACGTGGTGGCCGACCGGCCCGAGAAGTTCATCGTGTTTTGCGACGACCTGAGCTTTGAGGACGGCGAGCCCGGCTACAAGGCGCTCAAGTCCATTCTGGACGGTTCGGTGGCCGCAGCCACGCCCAATGTGCTGATTTACGCGACCAGCAACCGGCGCCACCTGCTGCCGGAGTACATGAAGGAGAACCTGTCTTACACCCACACCGCCGACGGCGAGGTGCACCCGGGCGAGGCGGTGGAGGAGAAAATCTCCCTGTCCGAACGGTTCGGCCTGTGGGTGAGCTTTTACCCCTTCAGCCAGGACGAGTACCTGAGCGTGGCCTACCAGTGGCTGGGCCACCACGGTGTGCCCGAGGCGGAGTTCGAGCAGGCCCGGCCCCAGGCCCTGGTGTGGGCGCTGGAGCGCGGCTCGCGCAGCGGACGCGTGGCCTACCAGTTCGCTCGGTATTACGCCGGCGAGCGGGCAAGCCAGGCCTCGGGCCGCTGAGGGCGTGGCATGACGGCACCCTCTGCAGCCTCTGCCGCACTGGTGGCCGACGGTGACCGGCCGCGCGAGGGCGGCCTGGACCGACCCGTGACCGAGGTCGCGGTGGGTGTGCTCATCGATGCCCAGGGGCGTTTCCTGCTGACCAGCCGGCCCCCGGGCAAGGTGTACGAAGGCTACTGGGAATTCCCGGGTGGCAAGGTGGAGCCGGGCGAAACCGTGGCCGAGGCCTTGCGGCGCGAACTGCAGGAAGAAATCGGCGTGACGGTGGGCGCGGTGCACCCGTGGCGCGAGAAGCTGGTGGACTACCCCCACGCGCTGGTGCGGCTGAACTTCTGCCAGGTGTTCGACTGGAGCGGCGAGTTGCAGATGCACGAGGGCCAGCAATACGCCTGGCAGACCCTGCCGGTGGACGTGGCGCCGGTGTTGCCGGGCACGGTGCCGGTGCTGGAGTGGCTGGCCGAGGCCAGCGGTTCAGCGGCCTGAGCCTGCCCCGTTTTTTGGTCCCGGTGCCCAAGCTGGGCGTGTGGCGAGGTCAGTGCTTCCAATCGGCGTCCGGACCCGCCGGGTCCAGCGGCGGGCTGGTGGGCACCCGGAAATCTTCGGCGGCCCAGGCGCCCAGGTCGATTTGCTTGCAGCGTTCGCCACAGAACGGCCGGTAGCGGTTGCTGGGGGCGTACAGGCTGGGGCCGCCACAGCGCGGGCAGGTGACCGTCTGGGGGGCAAAGGTGGGGGCGTGGTCGGCGGACATGGCCAAAAATGGAGTCGGGTCGCGCCTCAGGCGCACAGGGTCACTTCCAGCTCGGCCTGTTGGTCGGCAGCGAGTTGGAGCTTGCCGTCCTCGCCGCGCTGCAGCAACCGCACCGAAAACAGCAGGCGGTTGCCGCTGATTTCGGGCACGAGCTGGCGCGCCGGGTCGATCCAGACGCGCAACAGCTGGAAGGTGCGGCCTTGCGGTAGGTTCTGCTGGTACTGGCCGCCCACGGCCATCACCTTTTGTGGCGCGCCGCCTTCGCGCAACAGCCCCAGCAGCAGCTGCACGGGCTGGGCCAGCGCGGCCAGTTCCTGCGACCAGGCGGCGAGTTCTTGTTGCCGTTGCTCGGGTGGGCGGTGCTGCCAGTCGTGGTAGGCCGGCAGGTCGAATTCGCAGGTGCCCCCAGGGATGGAGATGCGGCTGCGGATGGCCATCAGCCATTCGTTCTCGCCCAGGCCGTGGCCGACGCGGCCGGCGTCGTCGTGCAGCGCGTTGAAGCAGGCGTCGATGCGGGCGATGAACTGGTCCAGTGCCGCCTCGGAAATGGCCGGGTTGCCACGGTAGCCGTTGTAGACCTGCTTGAGCCGGTCGAGGTCTTTGAGGATCTCGGACTTGAGGTCAGAGCGGGCGCCCACGTCCATGATCTCGAACAGCGTCTGGATGGCGAAGTGGTGGTCCAGCGGGTGCGTGCGCGACACCAGCGTGTGCAGGCGGCGGAACAGGTGTTCCAGGCGCAGGTAGGTGCGGATGCGTTCGTTGAACGGGTATTCGTAGAGGATCACCGTTTCATCATAGCCCGAATCTTTGTCGCATCGCCGCATAGGCGGTGCGCACGCGTGTGTCCAGTTGTGCCAGGGTGGCCTGGTCGTTGTCGATCACGGTGTCGGCCACGGCCAGGCGCTGGGTGCGGCTGGCCTGGGCGGCCAGCACGGCGAGCACCTGTTCGCGCGGCCAGCCGTTGCGCCGCATGACGCGTTCCACCTGGGTCTCGGGCAGGCAGTCCACCACCCAGACGGTGTCCACCCGCTCGCGCCACTGGGGCGACTCGACCAGCAGCGGCAGGTCCAGCACCACGCAGTCGCCCGGCGCGGTGGCGGCCTGGCGGTCGATCTCGGCGCGCACCAGCGGGTGGACGATGGCTTCGAGCCGCTGCTTGGCCTCGGGGTCGCTGAAGACCCGGGCGCGCATGCGGTCGCGGTCCAGCGCGCCGTCGGGGCCAATGGCGTCGGGGCCGAACGCGGCGCGCAGCGGGGCGATGGCCGCGCCGCCGGCGGCGGTGCTGGCGCGGGCGATGGCGTCGGCGTCCACCACGCTGGCCCCCAGCCCCCGCAGCAGGCCGGCCACGGTGCTTTTGCCGCTGCCGATGCCGCCGGTCAGGCCCAGCCGCAACGGCCGGCGGGCGGGCGGGGGGGCGGCGTTCACAGCCCCACCCACTGCAGCAGCGCCTGCGGGCTGAACACCAGCGCGCTCAGCCCCGCCAGGGCCAGGAAGGGCCCGAAGGGAATGTAGCCGCCCTCGCGCAGTCCACTGGTGAACTTCATGCCCAGGCCGACGACCGCGCCGATGACCGAGGCCATCAGGATCATGGGGACCAGCGCCTGCCAGCCGAACCAGGCGCCCAGCGCGGCGAACAGCTTGAAGTCGCCGTGGCCCATGCCCTCCTTGCCGGTGAGCAGCTTGAAGCCCCAGTACACCGCCCACAGCGACAGGTAGCCGCCGACCGCGCCCCAAAGCGCGTCGGGCAGCGCCACGCCGCTCCAGCCCCAGGCGGCCACGATGAGGCCGGCCCAGACCAGCGGCAGGGTGATGTCGTCGGGCAGCAGGGTGGTGTCCCAGTCGATGAAGGCCAGCGCGATGACGGCGGCGACGAAACCGAACCAGGCCAGCGTGGCCCAGGCCACGCCGTGGGCGGCGAACACCCAAGCGAACAGGGCGCCGGTGAGCAGTTCCACCAGCGGGTAGCGCAGGCCGATGGACACGCCGCAGGCGTGGCAGCGGCCGCGCAGCAGCAGGTAGCTGACGACCGGCACGTTCTGGTGCCAAGCGATGCCGACGCCACACGAATGGCAGCGCGAGCGCGGGTGCATCAGGTTCAGCGGCGGGTGTTCGGGCGCGGGCTGGCCGGTGAATTCGGCGCACTCGGCGGCCCATTGCCGCTCCATCATTTGCGGCAGTCGGTGGATGACCACGTTGAGGAAGCTGCCGACGAGCAGGCCCAGCAGGCCGGCGATGGCAATGCCCAGGGGGCTGGCAAGGAGTTCCATGGGGGGCGAAAGGTGGGGTCTAGGGGTGGGGCCAGTGGGCAGTGTAAACAGGTTGACGGCGCGCCGGCGCCCGCCGCGTTACAGTGGCGCCATGACCCCGCCCCTGCCGCCCGAGCGCCTGTTGCGCCACCTGTTCGATGCCGCCGTGGCCTCGGCCCAGCCGGCGCGGTGCGTGCCGCCCCACCTGCCCACGCCGGCTGAGTTGGGCCGCGGCCGGCTGGTGGTGATCGGGGCCGGCAAGGCCTCGGCCGCCATGGCGCAGGCGGTGGAGCGGCACTGGGCCGGCGATCCGCAACGTTTGAGCGGGCTGGTGGTGACGCGCCATGGCTACGCCGTGCCGTGCGAACGCATCGAGATCGTGGAGGCGGCCCACCCGGTGCCCGACGCCGCCGGCCTGCAGGCGGCGCAACGGCTGTTGCAGCTGGTGCAGGGCCTGAGCCCTGACGACGTGGTGTTGTGCCTGGTCTCGGGCGGCGGCTCGGCGCTGCTGCCCCTGCCGCTGCCAGGGCTGACGCTGGCGCACAAACAGGCGGTGAACCGCGCGCTGCTGGCCAGTGGCGCCACCATCACCGACATGAATGTGGTGCGGCGCCACCTGTCGGCGGTCAAGGGCGGACGGCTGGCGGCGGCCTGTCACCCGGCGCGGGTCATCACCCTGCTGCTGTCGGACGTGCCGGGCGACCACCCGATCGACATCGCCTCCGGCCCCACGGTGGCCGACCCGACCACCTGCGCCGACGCGCTGGCCGTGGTGCGGCGCTACGGCATCGAGCTGCCGGAACCGGTGCGCGCGGTGCTGGAGAGCGGCCGGGGCGAGTCGGTCAAGCCGGGTGACCCACGGCTGGCGCGGTCCGAGGTGCGCCTGGTGGCCACGCCGCAGTTGGCGCTGGAGGCGGCCGCGCGGGTGGCGCGCGACGCCGGCTACGCGGTGCACATCCTGGGCGACGCACTGGAGGGCGAGGCGCGCGACGTGGGCAAGGTGCTGGGTGGCATGGCCTTGCAGGTGGCCGGCCGGGGCCAGCCCTTCACGGCGCCGTGTGTGCTGCTGTCGGGCGGTGAGACCACGGTGACGGTGCGCGGCCAGGGCCGGGGCGGGCGCAACGTCGAATGCCTGCTGTCCTTCGCCATCGCCACGGGCGGCCACCCGCAGATCCACGCGCTGATGGCCGACACCGACGGCGTTGATGGACAGGAGGACATCGCTGGCGCGGTGGTGGGCCCGGACACGCTGGCGCGGGCCTGGGCGCAGGGCCTGCGGCCCCTGGATCAGCTGGCGGACAACAACGGCCACGGTTTTTTCGAAGCGCTGGGTGCGTCGGTGGTGACCGGGCCGACGCGCACCAACGTCAACGACTTCCGTGCGGTGCTGATCGAGGCGCCGCGCTGAAGCGCCGGCTCAGGCCGTCAGCATCCCGCGCCGCTCGATGAAGCGGACCACCTCGTCCAGCCCGGCCTGGGTTTTCAGGTTGGTCATGGTCCAGGGGCGGCGCTCGGGGTCGGGGCGCATGCGGGCGGTGTCGGCGGCCATCACCTCCAGGTTGGCGCCCACGTGCGGGGCCAGGTCGGTCTTGTTGATGACGAAGAGGTCGCTTTTGGTGATGCCGGGGCCGCCCTTGCGCGGGATTTTTTCGCCGGCGGCCACGTCGATGACGTAGATGGTCAGGTCCGACAGTTCCGGGCTGAAGGTGGCGGCCAGGTTGTCGCCGCCGGATTCCACGAACACCACGTCGGCGTTCGGGAACTCGGCCAGCATGCGGTCGATGGCTTCGAGGTTGATGGAGCAGTCCTCGCGGATGGCGGTGTGGGGGCAGCCGCCGGTTTCCACGCCCAGGATGCGCTCGGGCGGCAGCGCGCCGCTGACGGTGAGCAGGCGCTGGTCTTCCTTGGTGTAGATGTCGTTGGTGATGGCGACCAGGTCGTAGCGCTCGCGCATGGTTTTGCAGAGCATTTCGAGCAGGGTGGTTTTGCCGGAGCCGACGGGGCCGCCGATGCCGACGCGCAGCGGGGGCAGGACCTTGGTGCGGCCGGGGATGTGGTGCAAGGCAGGGGCATTCATGAGCGGAACAGGCGGGAGTACTGGGTTTCGTGGCGGGCCGACAGGATGGCCAGCAGGGGGGCGAAGGATTGCCGCGTGGCGTCGGTGACGGCCAGCGCGGCGTCGATGGCGGCGGGCAGTTCGCGGCACAGGCGCGCGACGGTGCGCTGGCCGGCGCTCTGGCCCAGCGGCACCGATTTGATGGCGGCCTGCACCAGGTTTTCGGCCCAGGCAAAGCCGGCGGCCAGCAGGGCGTCGCGCACCGGGGTGCTGGCCGGCAGTTGCTGCGACAGGGCCAGCGCGTAGGCCACCGGGTAGGTGGGTTGGCGCAGGTCGGTGGGGATGCGGTCGAGGTCGAGGCTGGGGTCTTGCAGCGACTTCATCCACTCCATCAGCGAGCGGCCCATCTGCTCGGTTTGCAGGCGCAGTTCGGCCGTTTCGCGGGTCTGGCGCACCCAGCCGTCCAGCGCTTGCAGGCGGGCCCAGTCGCGCTGGCGCCAGGCGGGCAGGGCCCGGGCGATCACCGGCAGGTCGGCCCGCGCTTGCGACAGCCAGAGTTGGCCGGCAATCCAGTCGCTGGCGCTGGCCTCGTCGTGGACCAGGCCGCTGTGGACGGCCGCCTCCAACCCTTCCGAGTAGGAAAACCCGCCGATGGGCAGGGTGGGGGAGGCCAGCCAGAGCAGCGCGAGCAGCGGCGCGTCAGTCACCGTGGGCCGGGTCGTGCCCGTGGTGGTGGTCGTGTGGGTGGTGGACGTGGCGCCCATCGTGGGCATGGGCATGGCCGTGCCCAGCGTGGCCGCCTGGGCTGCCATGGGCGCCCGCGTCGCCGTAGGCGCCGGCTTCGGGCTCGAACGGCTCGCGCACTTCATTGACGATCAGGTGCATCTGGCGCAGCATGTCGGCCAGCACGTGGTCGGGCTCGATCTTGAGGTGGTCGGGTTGCAGCTCGATGGGCACGTGCCGGTTGCCCAGGTGGTAGGCGGCGCGGATCAGATCGAAGGGCGTGCCGTAGGCGCTGCAGTGGGTGATGCGCAGCACCGTTTGTGGCGCGGCCACCACCTTGAGCAGGGAGCCGTCGTGGGTGAGCAGCGCGTCGCCCCCGCGCACCACGGTGCCGCGCGGCAGGAAGACGCCGATGCGCCGGCCCTGGGAGTCGACGCAGTCGAAGCGGCTTTTCTGGCGCTGGTCCCAGTCCAGCGTGACGCTGGCCGCCCGGTTCAGCAGCACCGGGGCCAGGCC
>NZ_JAAQQT010000521.1:0-15447 GCF_011742065.1 Aquabacterium sp. A08 | reverse complement strand
TCACCTTCCCCGATGGCACCAAGAAGTCGGTGGGCGTGGTGCTGCCCGCCACCCTGACCTTCAACACCGGCGCACCGGAAATCATGGAATGCGTGGCCGGTGGCTGCGAGTACAAACTGGCCGGCACCGACGTTTGGCAGAAATCCGGCCCCGGCGAGAAGTTCAGCATCCCCGGCAACAGCAGCTTCGAGATCCGCGTGACCGAGGCTTACCACTACATCTGCCACTTCGGTTGATTTCAGGGAGCTGACGCATGGCCACCATCCTGCAACAACTGCCCACCGGGCAAAAAGTGGGCATTGCCTTTTCGGGCGGCCTGGACACCTCTGCCGCACTGCTGTGGATGAAGAAGAAGGGCGCCCTGCCCTACGCCTACACCGCCAACCTGGGCCAGCCCGACGAGTCGGACTACGACGAAATCCCGCGCAAGGCCATGGGCTACGGCGCGGTGCAGGCACGCCTGATCGACTGCCGCCCGCAACTGGCGGCAGAAGGCATTGCCGCGCTGCAGGCCGGCGCCTTCCACATCAGCACCGCCGGCATCACCTACTTCAACACCACCCCGCTGGGCCGCGCCGTGACCGGCACCATGCTGGTGGCCGCCATGAAGGAAGACGACGTCCACATCTGGGGCGACGGGTCCACCTTCAAGGGCAACGACATCGAGCGTTTCTACCGCTACGGCCTGCTGACCAATCCGGCGCTGAAGATCTACAAGCCCTGGCTGGACCAGACCTTCATCGACGAGCTGGGCGGCCGCAAGGAGATGAGCGAATTCCTCATCGCCAACGGCTACGACTACAAGATGAGCGTGGAAAAGGCCTACAGCACCGACAGCAACATGCTGGGCGCCACCCACGAAGCGAAAGATCTGGAGCACCTCAACAGCGGCATCCGCATCGTCAACCCCATCATGGGCGTGGCATTCTGGAAAGACGACGTGGTGGTGAAGGCCGAAGAAGTGACCGTGCGCTTTGAAGAAGGCGTGCCGGTGGCGCTGAACGGCCAGCGCTTCGACAACTTGGTGGACCTCATCCTGAAGGCCAACGAGATCGGCGGCCGCCACGGCTTGGGCATGAGCGACCAGATCGAGAACCGCATCATCGAAGCCAAGAGCCGCGGCATCTACGAGGCCCCGGGCCTGGCGCTGCTGCACATCGCCTACGAGCGTCTGGTGACCGGCATCCACAACGAAGACACCATCGAGCAGTACCGCATGAACGGCCTAAAGCTGGGCCGCCTGCTGTACCAGGGCCGCTGGTTCGACCCGCAGGCCATCATGCTGCGCGAAACCGCCCAGCGCTGGGTGGCCCGCGCCGTGACCGGCGAGGTGACGCTGGAACTGCGCCGCGGCAACGACTACAGCATTCTGAACACCGAGTCGCCCAACCTGACCTACGCGCCCGAGCGCCTGAGCATGGAAAAGGTGGAAGACGCGCCGTTCACGCCGCTGGACCGCATCGGCCAACTGACGATGCGCAATCTGGACATCGTGGACACCCGCGCCAAGCTGGGCGTGTACTCCAACGCTGGGCTGCTGTCGCTGGGCCAGGGCGACGACTTCCTGAAGCTGGGCCAGTAAACACGGCCGACGCCGAAGCAGGCCGGGCAACCGGCCTTTTTTGTTGGGAATGACCCACGACACCGCCACCCTAGGCATGCTCGCCCGGCTCATCACGGGCCAGGTGTCGGTGCACGCCTGCATGACCGGGCTGCGGCTGGCGCTGCCACTGTATGCCCTGAAACACGGGCACAGCGCCGCCGAAGCCGGCCTGCTGGTGGCGCTGTTCGCGGCCAGCAACGTGCTGCTGGCCCTGCCCTGGGGCCGGCTGGTCGACCGTCACGGGCTGCAGCGCCCCTGGAGACTGGCCGTGGCCATGGCGGTGGCCGGGGCCGCCGTGGCCGGCGTGGGAGCGGACTACTGGGCCTTCGGCGTGGCGGCCCTGCTGGTGGGCGGCGCCATGGGCCTGGCCCAGGTGGCGGTGCACCGGCGCGCCGGCATGGTGCCGCTGGACGCCCAGGCCCGGCGCGAACTGTGGGGCTGGCTGTCGCTGGCGCCGCCGGCGGCCAACTTGCTGGGCCCGGTGCTGGCCGGGCTGCTGCTGGACCACGCCGGCCACACCCCGCTGGACGGCCCCGCGCTGCGCTGGACCTGTGCCGTGCTGGGGCTGCTGGCCCTGTCCAGCGGCTGGTGGGTCCGTGGCGTGCCCGAAAAAGTGGCCGACCCGAGCGCCCTGGCCCCCCAGGCCGGCGCCAAGCGCGAACTGCTGGGGGACCGCCGCCTGCGGCGCCTGCTCGTCACCGCCTGGGCCATCGCCACCTGCTGGGACGTGCACGCCTTCGTGGTGCCCATGCTGGGCCACGAGCGCGGTTTCAGCGCCTCGGTGATCGGGGTCATCCTGGGGGCCTTCGCGCTGTCGGCCGCGCTGGCGCGCCCGCTGCTGCCCCGGCTGACCGCCGGCTGGCACGAACACACCCTGATGTGCGGCTGTCTGGTGGCCACCGCGACGCTGCTGGCGGCCTACCCGCTGGCGCCCAACCCGTGGGTGGCGGGCGGCCTGTCGCTGGTGCTGGGCTGGACACTGGGCGCGCTGCAGCCCATGGTGCTGAGCCTGCTGCACCAGATCACCCCGCCCGCCCGCATCGGCCAGGCCCTGGGCCTGCGGCTGATGACGGTGAGCGCCACCAGCGTCTGCATGCCGTTGCTGTTCGGTTCTTCGGGCGTGGTGGTGGGCATCACGGCCATTTTTTGGGGGGCGGGCGCGATCGCGCTGCTGGGGGCCCGACTGGTGTGGACACTGGCCGGTGAGCGCCCGCCGCCGACCCGCCAGGCGGCGCCGGACTGAAACACACCGCTCAGGGCAGCGCTTGGGCCCAGTGCACCAGATCCGTCGCCATGCGCTCAGTAGCCTTGGGCGCGCGCAAATCCCCGGCCAGCACGTGCTGGCCCACCGCGTCGCTGTAGTCCACCACCACCAGGGTTTTGCGCTCGGCGCCGATGCGCGGGAACAGCGCCCGGATTTCCTGCGGATCGACCGTCTGGTCACCCTCGGCGTACAACACCCGAACGGGCGCGCGCAGGCCGGACAAATCGCTTTCGCGCACGTGCTGGACCAAAGCCATCATGGGGAACAGGGCCCGGGTGGGGTACACCTGCGTCCAGGCGTGGTTCTGGGCCGCATCGGGGTCGGGCTCGCCGCGGGTGTCGCCCTCCAGGCGCAGCGCCAGTTCGCGTCCCCAGGGTCGGTTGATCAATTCGGCTTTTTTGTCCTTGGGGCCGTAGTTGGGCGAAATCAGCACATAGCCGGCCACGCCCTGCCCTTCGGGCCGGGTGCCCAGCCAGGTGGCCAGCGTGGCCCCGGTGGACACGCCGACCACCAGCACCCGCTCGCCCAGGCGCTGGCCCACCTGGACGGCCTCCACCGCGTCGGCCAGCCAGTCTTGCACCGTGGGTTCGCCTAAAGCTTCCGCGCTGCGGCCGTGGCCCGCCAGCCGGGTGTAGAACAGGTTGGCGCCCAGGCGCTGGGCCACGGTGTCGGCCAGGGGCGCCGTTTCCAGCCGCGACGCGGTGAAGCCGTGCAGGTACACCACCGCCCACGGCGTGCGCTGCCCCGGCGTGCCATGCCACCGCACCTGCTTGTGCAGGCCCGGGCGGATGTCGGGGAAAGCGGCCTCGGCGCGGGCCAGCCAGTCGTCGAGCTGGGCCACCTCGGGCGGTGCGGCGCGCGGGGTGGGGGCGTCGGGGCCAAAGGTGTTTTTCGGCCCCAGGAAGTACACCGCCAGGGCCAGCACGAACCCGAACAGCACCGCGCGCGCGGTGGGCGACGGCGTGCGCCGCGGCGTGGCTGTGTTCCGCATGCCGCCCCTCACACCACCACCGGCTCCGGCTCCAGCCGGATGCCGAAACGCTCGTACACGCTGGTTTGGATGGCCTTGGCCAGCGTCATCACCTCGCCGCCGGTGCAGGGGTGTTCGGCGTCGCCGCGGTTCACCAGCACCAGCGCCTGCTTCTCGTACACCCCGGCGTGGCCCACCGTCTTGCCCTTCCAGCCGCAGGCGTCGATCAGCCAGCCCGCGGCCAATTTGATGCTGCCATCCGGCATGGGGTAGTGCACCACCTTCGGGTCGCGGCCGATGATGTCGGCGCACTGCTCCGGCGTGACCGTGGGGTTCTTGAAAAAACTGCCGGCGTTGCCGATGACGGCCGGGTCGGGCAGCTTGGCGCGGCGGATGTCGCAGATCCAGTCAAACACCTGCTGGGCCGACGGCGCATGGCTGCCGGTCTCGGCCATCTTGCGTTCCAGGTCCAGGTAACCCAGCACCGGCTGCCACGGCTTGGGCAACCAGAAGCGCACGCGGGTGATGAGCGCCCGCCCGGCCAGACCGAAGCCGTGTGCGCCGGCACGGGCGTGCTTGAAGACCGAATCGCGGTAGCCGAAACCGCACTGCGCCGCGTTCAGGCTGAAGGGCTCGCCGGTTTCCAGGTCGATGGCGTCCAGGCCGTGGAAGCGGTCCTGCAGCTCCACCCCGTAGGCACCGATGTTCTGCACCGGCGAAGCGCCCACGGTGCCGGGAATCAGCGCCAGGTTTTCCAGCCCCGGCCAGCCCTGGGCCAGCGTCCAGGCCACGAAGCCGTGCCACGGCTCGCCAGCGCCGGCCTCCACCAACCAGCCTTTGTCGGTTTCCTGCAGCAGGCGGCGGCCCGCCACTTCCACCTTCAGCACCAGCGCGCGCAGGTCGCCGGTCAGCACGATGTTGCTGCCCCCGCCGAGCACGAACACCTCGTCGGCGCGCCAGTCCGGGTGGCGGATCAGGGCCTGCAATTCGGCCTCGCTGCGCACCCGCGCCAGCCGGTGGGCGCGCGCGGCGATGCCAAAAGTGTTCAGGCGCTGGAGCGCCACGTGGTTCTCGACTAACATGCGCGGATTGTCTCATCCGTGATCGAACCCCATGCCTTCTTTTGACACCGTCCTGGAACCCAACCTCGTCGAAGTGAAAAACGCCGTGGAGCAGACTGCCAAGGAAATCGGCACCCGCTTCGACTTCAAGGGCAGCTCCGCCGCCGTGGAACTCAAGGACAAGGAAATCACCCTCTACGCCGACAGCGATTTCCAGATCACCCAGGTCGACGACATCCTGAAGAACAAGCTGACCAAGCGCAGCGTGGACGTGCGCTTCATCGACGCCGGCAAGGTCGAAAAAATCGGCGGCGACAAGGTCAAGCAGGTGCTCAAGGTGCGCAACGGCATCGCCACCGAAGACGGCAAGAAGATCCAGCAGGCCCTCAAGGGCAGCAAGCTCAAGGTGCAGGCCGCCATCCAGGGCGAAGAGGTGCGCGTCACCGGCGCCAAACGCGACGACCTGCAGGCCGCCATGGCGGTCATCAAGAAAGAACTGAGCGACCTGCCGCTGTCGTTCAAGAACCTGCGCGACTGACGCGAACCCGCCATGCGCCGCCGCACCGCCCTGGCCCGCTGGACCCTGCTGGGCCTGGGCTGGCTGGGCGCGGCCAGCGGCGCCTGGGCGCAGGCGGTGGCGCTGTCGGGCCTGAGCGCCGGGCGCGCCCTGCTGGCGGTGGACGGTGGCGCCCCGCGCTTCGTTGCTGCCGGCCAGACCCACGCCGGCGTGCGGGTGCTGGCCGTGGGCAGCGACCACGCGCTGGTGGAGGTGCAGGGCGAGCGCCGCATCCTGCGCCTGGGGGACGGCCCGCTGGCGGCCCAGAGTCCCAGCGCCCCGCGCGCCATCACCCTGCTGGCCGATGGCGGCGGCCACTTCACCAGCCCGGGGCAGATCAACGGCCAGCCGGCGCAATTTCTGGTGGACACCGGCGCCACCGTGCTGACCCTGAGCGAGGCGCAGGCCCGCCGCATCGGCCTGAACTTCGGCGCGGGCCCCAAAGTGCGCGTGAAAACCGCCAACGGCGAGCTCATCGGCCACCAGGTGTCGCTGCAGAGCGTGCAACTGGGCGGCCACACCAGTTTTGGCGTGGCCGCGGTGGTGCTGCCCGCCGAGCTGCCTTACGTGTTGCTGGGCAACAGCTACCTGTCGCGCTTTGCCCTGCGGCGCGAAGATGGCCGCATGACCCTGGAGCCCCGCTACTGACGCCCCATGAATTTTTCTGCCCACCCCGACCCGGCCTACGGCGCCATGCAGCACTGGATGCAGCAGTGGTCCGACCTGGAAACCCAGCTGGCCGCCCTGCTGCTGGCGCCGCAGGCCCAGCCCGACTTTGCCGGGCGGCTGCGCACCCTGCACGGCCAGGCCCGCCAGCTGCTGGAACTGGACGCCGACAGCACGCTGTATTGGCTGTTCCAGCTGGCGGCCTCGTCCACCGTGGCCTACAGCGCCTCGCACGCCATGGTCTGCTGGGCGCTGTGCCAATTGGTGGCCGACGATCTGCACCTGCCCGCCGCGTCCCGCGACAGCCTGGCCCTGGCCGCGTTGAGCATGAACCTGTCCATGACCCGGCTGCAGAACACCCTGGCCGAACAGACCACCCCGCTGACGGACGCGCAGCGCGCCCAGGTGGACACCCACGCCGCGCGCAGCGCCCAGTGGCTGCGCGAACTGGGGGTGACCGACCCGCTGTGGCTGGCCACGGTGGAGCAGCACCACGAAAGCGGGCCGGACCTGCCCTTGCCCACCCGCATCCTGCAGGCCATGGACCGCTACGCCGCCCTGATCAGCCCACGCGAAACCCGCCCCGGCCGCTGCGTGACCGACTCCGGCCGCCACGCGGTCGCCAAGGCCGGCCAGGCGCTGGACGCGGTGGGCCACGCGCTGCTGCGCACCGTGGGCATCTGCCCGCCGGGCACCTTTGTGCGGCTGGCCGACGAGCGGGTGGCGGTGGTGCTGAGGCGTTCCGGCCGGCCGGGCGAGCCCTGGGCGGCCACGGTGCTGGACGCGCACGACACCCCGGTGGTGGAACCCGAACTCATCGACACCGGCGAGGACGGGCTGGGCATCGCCGCGGCGCTGGTCACCCGCAGCGTGCGGGTGCGGCTGAACCACCCTCGCCTGCTGCAGTTGTCGCGCGTGGCGCTGAGCCGGCACTGAGCCTGGGCGACCCCGGTGACGGTGCCGGGACGGCCGGCCTGCGGTCAGGCCAGCCGGTGCCGCCACGGGTCACTTTTTCTGGGAGCCGATGCGGCTTTCCTGCCCCGCGATGAGGCGCTGGATGTTGGCCGCGTGGCGCCACAGCAGCAGCACCCCCATCGCTCCCACGGCCAGGGCCACCGGCGCGGCCACGTCCCAGGCCACGCCGTCGCCGAACAGGTAGAAGAACGGCGCAAACACCGCCGCCACAATGGCCGCCAGCGACGAGTAGCGGGTGAACACCGCCACCGACACCCAGCTCAGCAGCACCGCCAGGCCCAGCCAAGGCTCAAAGCCGAGCAACACACCGGCGGCCGTGGCCACACCTTTGCCACCCTTGAAGCCGAAAAACACCGGGAACAGGTGCCCGAGAAAAGCCGCCAGGCCCACCAGCCCCAGCGTGGCGGGCCCCAGGCCCCAGGCCTCGCCCCACTGGGCCACGGCCCACACCGGCAGCCAGCCCTTGAAACCGTCCAGCAGCAGCGTCACCGCGGCCGCGGCCTTGTTGCCCGAGCGCAGCACGTTGGTCGCGCCCGGGTTCTTGCTGCCGTAGGTGCGCGGGTCGCTCAGCCCCATGAGCCGGCTCACCAGCACCGCGAACGACAAAGACCCCACCGCATACGCCGCCGCCACCGCGAACAGCACCGTCCATTCAGCCATACACCCACTCTCCATTGATTGTGTGCCGCATTGTGCCTGCGCCACTCAGCCCTGCAGCGCGATGGCGCAGGACACCGGACGCGCGCCCAGCACCGCCACCAGCGCCTGCGGGTCCAGGCCCACCAGGTAACCGCGCCGCCCGCCGTTGAGCCAGATGCGCTCCAGCGCCAGCACCGTGTCCTCCACGTACACCGGCATGGCCTTACGCGTGCCGAACGGCGAGGTACCGCCCACCTGGTAACCGCTGTGGCGCTGCGCCACCTCGGGCTTGCACGGCTCCACCGACTTGGCACCGATTTGCCGCGCCAGGTTTTTGGTGGACACCGAGCGGTTGCCGTGCATCAGCACCACCAACGGGGCGGCGTCCTGGTCCTGCATCACCAGCGTCTTGACCACGGCAAACGGGTCCAGGCCCAGCACCGCGGCACTGTGGGTGGCGCCGCCGTGGTCCAGGTAGTCGTAGGCGTGTTCGGTGTAGGCCACCCCGTGCGCCTTCAGGCAGGCGGTGGCGGGGGTTTCGGAAACGTGCGCTTTCTTGGCCATGGCCGATCCGTCACAGCGCCGGGTCGCGGCACTCCCAGCGGATGGCGTCGATGGCCTTGAGCAGTTCGGGCGACAGGGTCGTGCCCCAGGCGTCCAGGCATTCGTCCAGCTGCGCCAGCGAGGTGACGCCGATGATGGTGCTGGCCACTTGCCATTTGGTGTAGCAGAACGCCAGGGCCAGTTGCGTCGGCGTCAGGCCGTGCTCGCGCGCCAGGGCGCTGTAGCGGCGCGCGGCGGCCAGCGCTTCGGGCCGGCCCCAGCGCTGCTTTTTCATCGAGTCGTACAGCGCCATGCGGCCTTGCGGGGCCTCGGGCGCGTCGATGCCGGTGGCGTCGTACTTGCCGCTGAGCAGGCCGAAGGCCAGCGGCGAATAGGCCAGCAGCGACACGCCCAGGTGGTGCATGGTTTCGTCCAGGCCGTTTTCTACCGTGCGGTTGAGCAGGCAGTAGGGGTTCTGCACCGTGGCCACGCGCGGCAGGCCGTGTTGTTCGGCCAGGCGCACGAACTCGTGCACGCCGTAGGGGGTTTCATTGGACAGGCCCACGGCCCGCACCTTGCCTGCCCGGACCAGTTCGCCCAGGGCCTCCAGCTGCTCGTGGATCGAGGCGCAGGGCTTGTCCTTCGCCGGGTCGTAGTAGAGCTGGCCGAACACCGGCACGTTGCGCGCCGGCCAGTGGATCTGGTAGAGGTCGATCACCTCGGTCTGCAGGCGGCGCAGGCTGCCGTCGCAGGCGGCCAGGATTTCGGCCTTGGTCAGGCCGGACTGGTCGCCGCGGATCCAGGGCATGCCGCGCGACGGGCCAGCCACTTTGGTGGCCAACACCACCTGTTGGCGCACGCCGGGGCGGCGGGCGAACCATTCGCCCAGGATGGTTTCGGTGGCGCCGCAGGTCTCGGCCTTGGCCGGCACCGCGTACATCTCGGCGGTGTCGATGAAGTTCACCCCGCGCTCCAGCGCGCGGTCGAGGATGGCGTGGGCCTCGGGCTGGGCGACCTGTTCGCCAAAGGTCATGGTGCCCAGGCAGATGGGAGGCACTTGCAGGCCGCTGCGGCCAAGGGTCACGGTGGGCAGAGAAGTCGTCATGGCTGTGCGTGTCGAAAATGGGGCGCAGTGTAAGGCAGGGGCTGAGTCGTCAGGCCGGGTGCAGGCGGGCCTGGGCGCGGGCCTCTTCCTGCAAGCGCAGGACGCGGCGCTGGACCTTGCCGGTGGTGGTCATGGGCAAGGCGTTGGTGAATTCGATCTCTTTCGGGTACTCGTACGGGGCCAGCCGGCCCTTGACGTGGGCCTGCAGTTCGGCCACCAGCGCGGCGTCGAATTCGCGTTCGGGCTGGGCGCAGGCGGCGCGGCGGGCGGCGGCCTCGGGCGCCAGCACCACGTAGGCCTTGACGACGGCGCCGCGCTCGGGGTCGGGCTTGGGCACCACGGCGGCGTTGGCCACCGCCGGGTGCTTGACCAGGCAGTTCTCGATCTCGCTCGGCCCGATGCGGTAGCCCGCGGCCTTGAACACGTCGTCGGCCCGGCCCTGGTACCAGAGGTAGCCGTCGGCGTCGCGCAGGGCCAGATCGCCGGTGCGGCACCAGCTGTCGGCGGGGTCGCCAGTGAACTTGGCGGCGGTGGCGGCCTCGTTGTTCCAGTAGCCCAGGAAGAACACCGGGTCCGGCTGGCCGTGCACGTCCAGGCGGTGCACCGCCACGTCGCCGGGCACGCCCACCGGGCACTCGTGGCCATCGTCGTCGATCACCGCCACCCGGTGGCCGGGGTAGCCCTTGCCCATGCTGCCGGGCCGTGCCGGCCACAAGCGCGCGCAGTTGCCGACGATGTAGTTGATCTCGGTCTGGCCGAACATCTCGTTCACCGTCACGCCCAGCTCCTGCTGGCAGTAGGCGAAGACGGCGTCGCCCACCGCCTCGCCGGCGCTCATGATGGCCCGCAAGTGCAGGCGGTAGCGCCCGCGGGGCTCGGGGCAGGCCTTCATCATGGCCTTGAGCGCGGTGGGGAACAAAAAGGTGTGGGTCACCCGGTGGCGCTGCAGCAGCTCGAACGCGGCCTCGGGCGAGAAGCGGCCGTTGTAGGCCACGATGGGGCGGCCGAAGTACAGCGTGGGCAGCAGCGCGTCCATCAGCCCGCCGGTCCAGGCCCAGTCGGCCGGGCTCCAGAACACCGCATCGGACGCCTGCTTCGGGTTCCACGGGTGGAAGCCGAACCAGTTCTGGCTGCAGACGAAGCCGGTGAGGTTGCCGATAAGCGCGCGGTGCGGGATCAGCGCGCCCTTGGGGTTGCCGGTGGTGCCGCTGGTGTAGATCAGCACGGCCGGGTCGTCGGCGCGGGTGTCCACCAGCTCGAAGCGCTTGCGCGCGCTGCCCTGCACCGCCGGCCAGTCCACCACCTCGGTGTCGAAGGCGCCGGTCAGCCCCAGCACGTGGCGCAGCGCCGGGCAGCGGTCGCGCACCGCCTGCAGCGCCGGGCCGGTGGCGTGGTCCACCAGGGCCGCCACCGCGGCGCTGTCCTGCAGGCGGAACTCCAGCGCCTCGGGGCCGAACAACTGCGACAGCGGCATCGCCACCGCGCCCATCTGCAGCACGGCGATGTAGGCCACCGCCGTCTCGAAGCGCTGCGGCAACACGATGGCGACGCGGTCGCCGGGCTTGACGCCCAGCAGGCGCAGGCCATTGGAGAGCCGGTTGGCCGACGCCTGCAAATCGGCGTAGCTGTGGGCCTGCGGGCGCTGGTCGGGGCCGTCGGCCAGCACCGCCGTCTGCCCGGCCGTCGCGCGCCGCGCGGCCCAGCGGCGCGAACAGACCTCGGCCATGTTGAAGCGCTCCGGCACCTGCCAGCGGAAACCGGCGTGCAGGCCGGGGTAATGGTCGATCTCGACCGGGTAATGTTTTTTGTCGCTGCCTTGACTGCGGGCCATGGCGTGTCTCCTGAATAATCGCCAGTATGTACCAAGTCCTGCGCCCCGCCCACAGCCAGCGTGTCACCCTCCGGTCACAGCGCTACCACCTGCGCCAGTGGGGCACACCCACGCCAGACCGGGCGCCGCTGCTGCTGGTGCACGGCTGGATGGACGTGTCCGCCTCCTGGCAGTTCGTGGTCGACGCGCTGGCGCAGGACCGCTGGGTGCTGGCCCCCGACTGGCGCGGCTTCGGCCAGACCCGCCCCCTGCACCTGACACAACCCCGGCACCCCACCGATTACGGCGAGGCCGACCACTACCTGTTCGCCGACTACCTGGCCGACCTGGACGTGCTGGTGGACCACGTCAACACCGAGCTGGGCCGCCCGGCCGACGCCCCGATCGACCTGGTCGGCCACAGCATGGGTGGCAACGTGGCCATGATGTACGGCGGCATCCGGCCGCAGCGGGTACGCCGCCTGGTCAACCTGGAGGGCTTTGGCATGCCCGCCACCCGCCCAGCCCAGGCGCCCGGCCGCTACGCCAAATGGATGGACGAATTGAAAGCCCTGCACCGCGGCGACCTGGCCCTCAAGGCCTACGACGACCTCCACGGCGTGGCCCAGCGCCTGATGAAAACCAACCGCCGCCTGCCGCTGGCGCGCGCGCTGTGGCTGGCCGAACACTGGGCCGCGCGCAACGCCGACGGCCGCTGGGAGGTGCTGGGCGACCCGGCCCACAAGGTCACCAGCGCCCTGCTCTACCAGCTCGACGAGGTGCTGGAGGTGTTCGCCCGCATCGCCGCGCCGGTGCTGGCGGTGGAGGCGTCCGACGACAGCCTGGCCCAGTGGTTCACCCGCGGCGAATACACCTTGGCCCAGTACCACGAGCGCCTGCGCCACGTGCCCAACTGCCGCACCGCCGTGGTGGCCGACGCCGGCCACATGCTGCACCACGACCAGCCACAGGCCGTGGCCGGCCTGATCGAAGACTTTCTGGCCTGAAGCCCGCGCGGCGCGACCATTTGTTACAGACCGCGCGCCGGCCTGCGGGGGACAATGGCGGCTTGACTGCTGCACATTCCATTCCCCACCGCCGCCCCTCGGCCCCCACCACCCGCCTGCGCCGCTGGGCACTGGCCGCCTGTCTGGGTCTGAGCATCCCCCTGGCGACCCTGGCCTCCGAGACCTTGTGCCCCGGCTGGTCCGAGCCTTCGGTGGACCAGGGCGGCACCGCCCCGCGCCTGCGCCACGAGGCCTTCTTCTCGCCCTACACCCACCACTGGCGCTACTCCGACGACCACCGGCAAGTGGTCGCCTTCAGCCTGAGCCGCCGCCTGCCGGGCGACCGCTTCTGCGGCGCCAGCCTGTTCAGCAACTCCTTCGGCCAGCCTTCGGCCTACGCCTTTGTGGGCAAAACCTGGCCCGGCCTGTTACCGGCCCTGCCGCGGCTGTACGTTTCGGCCACCGCCGGCGTCATCTACGGCTACGTGGGCGAACACAAGGACAAGGTGCCGCTGAACGTGGGCGGTTTTTCGCCGGTGGTGATCCCGGCGGTGGGTTACCGCCTGAGCGAACAGGCCGCCGTGGAGGTGCAACTGCTGGGCACCGCGGCCGTCATGGTGGGCACCAGCTGGCGTTTTTGAGCCCATCGGCCCCCGCCCGCCCCCAAGCCGGGGCCCCCATGAGAAAATAGCGGTTTGCCTTTTGACAATTCAGGACACCCGCCCCATGGACGCAGAACGCCTCAACACCCTCTCCTCCCGCCTGGCCGACCTCAGCGCACGCGTGGTCGAGCTCCGGAGGTATCTTTGACTACGATGCCAAAGCCCTGAAGTTGAGCGAGGTCGCCAGCGCGCTGGAAGACCCGACCGTCTGGGACAACCCCAAACGCGCCCAGGAACTGGGCAAGGAACGCAAGTCGCTGGAAGACGTGGTGCTGGTGCTCGACCGCCTCAGCTCCGAACTGGCCGACAACACCGAACTGTTCGAGATGTCGCGCGAGGAAGAGGACGAGGCCGGCATTGCCACCATCGAAGGGGAAGCCGACGCCCTCCAGGCCGACGTGGAAAAGCTGGAATTCCGCCGGATGTTCAACAACCCGGCCGACCCGCTGAACTGCTTCCTGGACATCCAGGCCGGCGCCGGCGGCACCGAGGCCTGCGACTGGGCCAGCATGCTGCTGCGCCAGTACACCCGCTATGGCGAACGCAAGGGCTTCAAGGTCACGGTGGAAGACCTGACCGACGGCGACACCGCTGGCATCAAGAGTGCCACCCTCAAGCTCGAAGGCGAATACGCCTTCGGCCTGCTGCGCACCGAAACCGGCGTGCACCGCTTGGTGCGCAAGTCGCCGTTCGACTCCTCCGGCGGCCGCCACACCTCGTTTGCGTCGGTGTTTGTCTATCCCGAAATCGACGACTCCATCGAGATCAACATCAACCCCGCCGATGTGCGCACCGACACCTTCCGCGCCAGCGGCGCGGGCGGCCAGCACATCAACAAAACCGACTCGGCGGTGCGCCTGACGCACATCCCCACCGGCATCGTGGTGCAGTGCCAGGACGGCCGCAGCCAGCACAGCAACCGCGACGTGGCCTGGCAGCGCCTGCGCAGCCGGCTGTACGACTTCGAGATGCGCAAGCGCATGGAAGAACAGCAAAAGCTGGAAGACACCAAGACCGACGTGGGCTGGGGCCACCAGATCCGCAGCTACGTGCTGGACAACTCCCGCATCAAGGACCTGCGCACCAACGTCGAAATCTCGGCCACCCAGAAAGTGCTGGACGGCGACCTCGACCCCTTCATCGAAGCCTCGCTCAAGCAAGGCGTTTGAGCAGAAACGGACCCCCCATGACCTCCCTGCGTGAAGGCGCCCCCGCCGTGGTGAAGCGCGAAGACTACACCGCCCCCGCCTTTGTGGTGGACACGGTGGACCTGACCTTCGACCTCGACCCGGCCAAGACCCGCGTGCTCAACAAAATGCGGCTGCGCCGCAACCCCGGCGTCGCGGCCCAGCCGCTGCGCCTGGACGGCGAGGACCTGAACCTGGCACGGGTGCTGGTCAACGGCGCCGGCACCAGCTTCAAGCTGGACGGCAACCAGCTGGTGCTGGAAAAACTGCCCGAGGGCGATGAACCTTTCGAGCTGGAAATCTTCACCACCTGCCAGCCGGCCAAAAACACCCAGCTGATGGGCCTGTACGTCAGCCAGGGCACCTTCTTCACCCAGTGCGAGGCCGAGGGCTTCCGCCGCATCACCTACTTCCTCGACCGTCCGGACGTGATGGCCAGCTACAGCGTCACGCTGCGCGCCGACAAAGCCGCCTACCCGGTGTTGTTGAGCAACGGCAACCTGGTGGCGCAGGGCGACCTGGACGACGGCCGCCACTACGCCCAGTGGGTGGACCCGCACAAAAAGCCCTGCTACCTGTTCGCGCTGGTGGCCGGCAACCTGGTGCACCGGGAGCAGAAAATCGTCGCCCGCAACGGCAGCGAACACACGCTGCAGGTGTATGTGCGCGCCGGTGACTTGGACAAGACCGAGCACGCCATGAACTCCCTCATGGCCTCCATCGCCTGGGACGAGGCGCGCTTTGGCCTGCCGCTGGACCTGGAGCGCTTCATGATCGTCGCCACCAGCGACTTCAACATGGGCGCGATGGAGAACAAGGGCCTCAACATCTTCAACACCAAGTACGTGCTGGCCAACCCCGCCACCGCGACCGACACCGATTACGCCAACATCGAAAGCGTGGTTGGCCACGAGTACTTCCACAACTGGACCGGCAACCGCGTCACCTGCCGCGACTGGTTCCAGCTGAGCCTGAAGGAAGGCCTGACGGTTTTCCGCGACCAGGAATTCAGCATGGACATGGCCGGCAGCCCGTCGGCCCGCGCGGTCAAGCGCATCGAGGACGTGCGCGTGCTGCGCACCGCCCAGTTCCCCGAGGACGCCGGCCCCATGGCCCACCCGGTGCGCCCCGACAGCTACGCCGAGATCAACAACTTCTACACCGTCACCGTCTACGAAAAAGGCGCCGAGGTGGTGCGCATGCAGCAGACCCTGGTGGGCGATGCGGCCGACCCCAGCGGCCGCGCCGGCTTTGCCCGGGGCATGCAGCGCTACTTTGAGCGGCACGACGGCCAGGCCGTGACCTGCGACGACTTTGCCCAGGCCATGGCCGACGCCAACCCGGGCAGCGACCTGGCCCGCCTGCTGCCCCAGTTCAAGCGCTGGTACAGCCAGGCCGG